>JAAXOC010000020.1 GCA_014237145.1 ANME-2 cluster archaeon | reverse complement strand
CCAGTACCATGCCCCTATAATGGTGTTCCTGGGTGCAGTGCTGGGGCTGGGGCTGGTAAGTGCGCTGGGTGTTGCTATTGGGGGGAAGTTGCAGACAATGGTGCCGATGGATAAATTGAGGATTGGGTCCGGTATTTTATTTTTGGTGTTTGGGGTATTGTTCCTGCTAAGGGGATAATCTGGTTATGGTTTTCTTTAAGAGAAAACATCCTTTGGCAGATATAACCAGGAATAAAATGATCAAAAACAAACATTATTTACTTTCAAATCATTAACATGGTACAGATGATACACAAGCAACTCAGCAATCTTACAATCCAGGAATCACAGCGCCTGCTTGACAGGGCAGGCGGAATACAGGATGTCACCGACACCGTATCCGGCATCCTCGGGGATGTGAAGAACCAGGGCGATACCGCAATCCGGCAGTACACCAAACAATTCGATGGTGTTGACATTGATGAGATCGAAGTAGACAATAACACAATAAAGTCCGCCCTGGATACAGTCCTCCCCAATCTCATTGAGCACCTGGAGGTTGCGGCCGACAACATCATGACGTTCCACAGGGCACAACTGGGCGAATCACAGTGGTTCATGGAATCCTCACCCGGTGTCATGCTGGGGCAGAAGACCACACCTCTGGCCGTGGTTGGCGCATATGTACCGGGCGGCAGGGCAGCGTACCCATCCACTGCACTGATGACCGTAATACCGGCAAAGGTTGCAGGTGTGAAGAAGGTAGTCGTATGTACTCCGCCCGGACCTGATGGGGTAAACCCGCTGACACTGGCTGCGGCACACATTGCAGGAGCTGACCATATCTACCAGGTAGGCGGAGTGCAGGCCGTGGGTGCCATGGCCTATGGTACGGACTCTGTTTGGGCAGTTGATAAGATCGTGGGGCCCGGGAATGTGTATGTGACGGCTGCCAAGATGATGGTCAGGGACCATTGCGAGATAGATTTCCCTGCCGGGCCCAGTGAAGTGCTTATCATAGCCGATGACACAGCAGAGCCTGGATTCATTGCTGCTGATATGCTTGCCCAGGCCGAACACGATCCCAATGCCATATCTGTACTGGTGACCACATCAACGGATGTGGCAGCAAAGGTGAAGGCCAGCCTGCAGGAAATGGCAAAAACCGCAAAGAGAAAGGAGATAATTGAGCAATCACTTGAGAATGCTGCCGTACTTGTTGCAGATTCGATAGACGATTGTATTGATTTTTCAAACCGATTTGCGCCTGAACACCTGGAAGTCATGACTGCTGCTGATGAAAGAGTGCTTAAAGAGATTATAAATGCCGGCTCCATATTCCTTGGTCAGTATACCCCGGTGTCAGTAGGGGATTATGCATCAGGTACCAATCATGTGCTGCCCACTGCCGGGTATGGCAGGATATATTCAGGGCTGAACGTGGACCATTTTATCAAGAAGTCTACTATCCAGAAGCTGAGCAGGGAAGGACTGGCAGGACTTGAAAGTACTATTACATCACTGGCTGAGGCCGAGGGTTTACATGCTCATGCCCAGGCTGTGAGAAAAAGGCTGGATTGATGTACCAAAACAGAACTTGATGTATTCAATGAATAATTTCACAGCAGTTTATGGGTATTTGTCTGTTCTGTTTTTTTTTAGTAGTATCCTGAATTTTAAAGTGTTCATGCCAGATATGAACATCCGTATCTACTCACCAGACCCAAGCAGCCATTTCCAGATAGGAACATACGTTATCCCGTCTTCTGATCTTTCAACATTCCTTGTAAGCAGTATCAGTTCTGAAACTCTTCCCTTAAAGTATTCTTTAAATTCAAGCAATGCTTTGATCTCTCTTTCATCTATAACATCAGTGTAAGTGACATTAATTCCAGTCAGGGTATTATCCCTATTCCTTACAACAAAATCCACCTCTTTGCGACCTTTCCAGTAATATAGATCAAGATTTCTTCTTTTCAGTTCGATAAAAGTACTGTTCTCTGCAAGTCTACCTTCATCAGATGAGAATTTGAAAGACGCCGCATTCCGAAGACCATTGTCAATGCAATATATTTTTCTTGGTTTCTGGATGGCTAATGATGTTTTTATGGAATACGAAAAAAAGTTAAGTTGATAGATAAGGTACGCCTGTTCCAAATATAGAAGATATTCCTTTACACTGCTTACTGACAACCCTATCGCTTTTGATATTTTCATGTAGCTCAACAGGGCTGAAATATTTGTAAGGGAATAGTTCGCCAGTTCGATCATTTTTGAACCTTCCCTTATTTTTTTGCTCAATACGACATCCCGCAAAAGGATGCTGTCGAAGTATTCATTTAGTCGCATGTGGTTTATATCTGCATCATCTCCCAGGACAACCTCGGGAAACCCACCATTGTTCAGGTAGTTCAAAAAATGGTGAACAACTTCACTTCTTTGCACATCTGTGTGTTTAAGCTCGAACCCCACAAATCCCAGATATTCCCTGAACGATAACGGATAAACGGTCTTTGAGATGATCCTGCCTGTTAGCAGTGTTGACAGCTTATCAGAAAGCATCGTACTATTTGAACCGGTTATTACGAATTTGATATCAGTGTCATAGAGGTCGTAATATTTTTTTAGCCATTTTTCCCAGTTTTCTATGTTCTGTATTTCGTCCAAAAATATGTACTTCCGACCTGCTGGATTGTTTATCTCGATGTAGTTCTCGAAAATACTGTCAAGTATGTTGATACTTTTATCTTCAAGCGGTTCATCCAGGTTGAAATACAGTATATTTGTCGGCGGAGCAATCCCGTTCTCGATCAGGTGATCTATTAGCTGGTATAGTATTGTTGATTTTCCACACCTGCGTACACCGGTTATGCAGATGATCTCTTTTATTTCCAGCAGCTTTGCGATCCCACTGAGTGTTCCAGGTCTTATAATACGTGTTTTTGATTCGGGGACCCTGCCATATAGCCACCATGGATTCCATCGTTTTATTATTTCTTTCATGTTATTACATTTGGTATTTAACTACATAAAACCTTCTGTTATGGTGGAAAGTTTCTATATTAAAGTCTCATACGTAATAAAAGGTTTGATGTAAAATTTACCATTGCAATGGAGATTTGATTTGAATAAAGCATAAAACTCTTTCCTCACTGCAACATAGAAGTGGAAAGTTGATTTTTAGGTAAAAATACCGAAATGTTGTATCCACTTCAAAAAGTATGGTCAAATGCAAGATTAATGTAGACACAGATTTCACCGATTACACTGATTTTCACAACCACTATCAATCTGTGTAATCAGTGTAATCTGTGTCTCAAAATTCAGAGCACTATGAGCAATTACCATTTAATTTGAAGGGGATATGAAATGTTTAATAATTCAGTAAGTGAATATATATGAGATTTGTAAACCGTGAAAAAGAGATTGATATTCTTAAAGATACCAGTTTGTGCGGCATGTGATTGATCGTATCAAAGGTTCATCCATCTGCGTTAATTTACGTTAATCTGCGGTTTCAAATATGTATTCATAAACAGGGAAAGATTTAATATAATCTGTCCTTATATACGAAGCATGGATAAAGAAACAATCAAAAAACTTATAATTTTAGCTCAAGAGCGTGATGTAAAGTTTGCCCAAAGAGATACACAAATTTACTTTTCAGGTAAGATCAACACCATCATTGGTTCGCGAAGAGCCGGAAAAACATATTTTATGTACCAGATCATAAACCAGCTCAAGAGTGAAAATAAAGACAAGATCATTTACATAAATTTCGAAGATGAAAGGCTTTTTCCTATAAAAAAAGAAGAACTTGACTTGATATTAGATGCTTATTATGAGCTATATCCTGATAACAAAGATGAGAAACTTTACATTTTTTTCGATGAGATACAGGAGGTTCCTTTCTGGGAAACCTTCCTCAGAAGGCTCTACGATCAGGAAAATGTAGAAATATGTGTCACAGGTTCAAGTTCAAAACTTTTGAGCAAGGAGATAGCAACCGGACTGCGCGGAAGAACATTGACATATCGTATTTTTCCTTATTCATTCAAGGAATTCCTGAACGTTAAAGGTCTAACTTTACAAAGGAACTTCGAGTATACACCATTGCGCCACAAAATTAAGAATTTGCTTATAGAGTATATCGAATTCGGTGGATTTCCGGAAATTGTGGATAAAGACAATACCCTCAAGACCAAGATCCTTCAGGAGTATTTTGATCTTATATTCTACAAAGACCTGGTAGATAGATACCAGATAAGGAGCTTTGCCACTGTAAAGGAGATGCTTCTATATCTTGTAAATAATTTTTCTTCTTATTTTTCAACTAACAAGTATTATAATAACCTGAAATCACAGGGTAAAAAAATCAGTAAAAATACGTTATTCACATATTTGGCCTGCGCTGCCGACATAAACTTTATATTTATAGTTCCAAAATATGGCAAATTGAAAGAGCAGTTTGCAAACCCAAAAAAGGTCTATGTGATCGATACCGGTTTGATAAATGCAATCTCATTTAAGTTCTCTCAAAATATCGGTAGATTATATGAGAATGTTGTCCTGATCGAACTTAAAAGACGGGATAAAGACGTATATTACTGGAAAAACAAGTATGAATGCGATTTTTTAACAACACAAGGCAGAGAGGTCGAAGAAGCCATACAGGTTTGCTATGAACTAACAGATGAAAATAAGGACCGGGAGATCAATGGTCTGATTGAAGCTGTAGATGAGTTCAAATTAAACGATGGCTTGATAATAACAGGTGATCTTGAAGGGGAAGAGATCAAGGGTGGCAAGAAAATAGTGTATAAGCCGTTATGGAAATGGTTGCTTAAGTGATATCAAATGTTGTGTAAGGGATTTCAGATGTGTCTGGAATGTAATATTTGGTCCTGATAAAAAATGAGATCGAGGGGCATTGAACCCCTCAAAATTCTCCACTCTTATTTCCTTACTGAATACACAGCGATCAGTATTCCTATAATCCCCACCAGTATCCCGAATCCGGGTGTCCCTTTGGTCGAGGTCGAAGTAGCTTCAGGCGTGGGTGTGGAATTAGCCACTATACCGGAATCTGTTGTAGCAACCGGTTCTACGGTACCGGACTCCTCGACCTGCCCCAGTATCATAAATGTAGAGAATCCGGGAGTCGGTGATGAATACTGGTAGTTTCCGCCAGCCTGCCCGGTCATTGTGGTCTTAAGGGGCTGCCACTCGCCATCGTGATGCCTGTACAGGGTAACAGTGGCAGGGCCGATGTTGTTCTCCCCGAACAAGCTTGCAGGTACCTGGAAATTGATAACTGAACTGGAGAACTTACCTTCAGACCATCCAAGGTTTCCAACAAATACATTGAAATACTTGTATAATACACCGTTGGGTGGGTCAGTGGTTATACTGCCCGGACGGTCTGCCAGGACTTCGACCTTTGCTCCCACCAGGCCATAGGTTTTTTCGGGTGTAACTTCAACTGATGTTAATGTATTATTGAAGTTGTAGGTTGCAGAATCACCAGCTCGAAGATATATCCTTAAAAAGACCGTTTCTTCTACATTCCCAGGTTCATCGCTCATGCCACCACCACCGCCACCACGACTGTTGCTGCCATCACTAGGTGGTGTCGGTGTCGTGTCAGGAGACGGCTCTGTCCTTGCAGTGTCGTTTACCCATGTCTCATTGACGTTTCCGGAAGTATCGGCCGTATGCGTGCTGATCATGTAGTTGGTCTCAGGTGAAAGTCCTGTCGCGTTGTAGTGCTTGTCACACTTTGAAACGTTTGTCTCGAATGCTCCATCAAGATAGATCATTACCTTCTCAAAGTCAGTGTCTGCGGGATCTGTCCATGTCCAGTTGATGCAGGTCTGCTCGTATGTTATGCTGTTGAGACCAGTGATGCTTGCCGGTGCTATTGTTTCATCAAATAAAAAATAGAATGCATTTCCTGTGGAAACTGTTTTTCCCACATCATCTTCTACGTTGCCATTGGCAAACTGGCCGCTTAATGTTTCATTGCTTTCATCTACCGTATAATCAAATTGAGTTCCCAGATCCCATCTCATTCCTTTGGCAAGGGTTACGGCTGTTGATGCAAAGTTTCTATTATTTACATAACTGAATCCTTTTACTCTTAATACACGAGCAGCGATATAGCCGTAATTACTTTTATTATCATCTAAAGGATCGCCATAACAGTGCACTAGTGTTTTATTTAGTACATATCTATTTTGCAGATATTTCCATTTATCAATATTATTGATCCACTGGTAGGAATCACTATTAGATCCTGTTGTGTCAAAAAAATCCACATAATGATAGTCAGGACTCTCTACTGATCCTGTAAAGGAACTCATGAAACTCTCCCACATATAATAATCACTCCCACAGTGGTCTGCATAATATCTAACGCCGTTAGCAATTGTCTTCTGATCTTTTGAGTGAACATAAGAATTTATTGCAGTTAATCGCTGGTTAAAATCGTCTTTGTTATCTTGCCCGTAATAACCCGGATCAATTTCGTCCCAGAAAAAACCGTCAACATAATCATGGCTGTCAATAGAATTCTTTATGCTATGCTCCCAGCCATCCTTATCAGAGGAAATTTTATATGTACTGCCCAATGCTATATAAAAATAAACCTCAACGCCTGCACCACGAACCTGTTGAATTTCGCCCTGGTTATCATCAGCAATGATGACAAGTGTTAACCCTGGATCTGCCCAGTTTATACCTGAGCAATTGATCCACCCGTAATAGGCAATAAATTTGAAAACCTCGCTGGTTACGCCTGCATCCGTGTTAGATTTGATGACTTCGGTTGCGTTTCCTGTCCTGACTGTGTAGTTTGCCAAGTAGTTGTCTGTGGTGTTCGCAAGGTTTTCCGGATCGGGCGGGATGTATGTTGCCGATGCCAGCACTGGTGCTATGGATGCGGCAAGCATCACAGCAGCAAAAGCTATCAAAATCACCATGCTGTACCATTTTTTTTGAATGTTTCTACTGGCTTTCATAATACCCGCCCCCGTTTGCAGTAGAGCTGTCTGTAATTGGTGTTGCATCTGGTATCATTCGATATTCTCCACCACTATGCCTGAATTTCATAAACCGTCACACCACCCCATCATGACCTTGACAATCTTGATAACTTCTTTTAGCTCACATCGACAATAAGTATTTCTGCCCCCCATCTGGTCCGGGCAGACCTGTGCCGCAGCAGGATACCTAAAAAGCATACCCTGGCGGTCGGTTGCGGGTGGCAACATGTGCCCGGAATTCCAGACGTGCCTATAATCTGGTATTTGGTCCTGATTAAAAAAGAGAATGTGGGGCATTGCACCCCTCAAAATTACTTATCTTATTTCCTTCTTGAATATACTGCAATCAGTACCCCCATAATCCCAAGCAGTAGCCCAAATCCTGGTATCCCCTTGTCCGAGATCCAAGTAGCTTCAGGCGTAGGTGTGGAACCAGCTACAGTACCAAGATCAGGTGTAGCAACAGGTTCTACGTCACCAGAGTCCCCAACAGACCCCAGTATCATAAATGTAGATAATCCGGGAGTAGGCGATGAATACTGGTAGTATCTGCCTGCCTGCCCGCTCATTGTGGTCTTAAGGGGGTGCCAATTGCCGTTGTGGTGCCTGTACAGGATGACCGAGGCCGGGTCGATGTTGTTCTCTTTGAACCAGCTTGCAGGTACCTGGAAATTTATAACTGAACTGGACAACTTACCTTCAGACCATCCACTGGTTCCGACAAATACATTAACATAATTGTATATTTCACCGGCAGGTGGTTCAGTGGTTATACTGGCTGGCTGGCCGTGCAGAACTTCTATCTTCGCTGCCACCAGGCCATAGGTTTTGTCTGGTGTAACTTCAACTGAAGTTACTACGTTGTTAAAGTTGTATGTCGAAGAATCACCTGCTTTAAGATATTTCCTTAGATTGACTGTTTTTTCTACATTCCCAGGTTCATCGCTGTGGCCTACACCACCGCTGCTACTGTGGGGAGAAGGAGGTGAAGGATAGATGTTGATAATATCTTGATTGAAAGCCACCAGTCCTTCACCAGATTCATATGCACCCACAAGCAGGTAGTAATCACCGGTATTCAGGTCGTTGGTAGTGAGTGAAAAAAATGCACGTGTTGAATCTGTCTCATCTGTAAAGGATACTGTGCCATTTTCAGGACCAATTACAGTTTCGATTATTTCCTGAAGCTTTTTTGTGTTTAAGCTGTTAAGGTTTATTCCCGTAAGTTCGCCCTTCTCGACAATATCTGCCCCATCAATAGTAAGATTGGTCTGGTCCCTTGTACCATTGAACTCAAATCTCAATCTAGCCTCGTAAGCATCCTTATGTATCATGATTGCACCGAAAGTATAATTGCCTTCTTTAACATCGGTAAGTTTTATCTTAACATTAAAAAAATGATTGGTTTTTGCCTTTGATGGCGCTGTTACTACAGATTCGTACTTTAATACCTGAACAGCAGTTGCAGAAAGTATGGAATATTCATTTGTATTTGTGTGAGATGAATTAAGCAGGACAAATATCACATAATTGCCAGCCTGCTGAGGTCCGAAACGTATACTGGAATTGTCTCCGGTACTGTTAAGAGAATAATTGAGTTTTTTCTCTGAATCATTTATCAGATTTCTGATAAGAGTAGTATTCCCGTCGATTACATCATTGAACATATCCCATACTTCATCAGGAGTGGAACTTACAAGATAAATATCTATATTACAATCGGCAAAGTGGCTTGAGCCAAAAAAACTTAAATTCACTTCATTGTTACCGCTTACATTTGTATATATGGAATGACTGGAATACGGATACTCAATCATGTAATCCGAATAATTGTCAACACTGGCTGTAATATTTATAGTCTTGCCGCTACGCGTAAAATTGCTACTATTTACGCCATTGAAAACGAGATTCAAAGCAGGTAATGTTACAGGTGTGCCGCCGCTTAATTTGATCCAGTTACCTTCCATTGGCGATTCGTTATGATTGGCAAATGACACATTTTCAGTGGAATTGATACTAATATTGAGCAAGTACTGACCATCCATAGCTGAACCAGCTGCAGCCGGAATTAAAAAGAATATAAACACTGTAAATAAAATAACGTATGATCTACCCAATTCTAAACCCACCTATGAATATATTATATTAATAATTTTATATGCTTGAAAAATTTATTAACTATATCAATAAGTATATTCATGATAAAAATACTTATCGCATTCAGTATTTTTTTCTAATAATAAATATTACAATTAATAACCCTAAAACCCCTGTGCTTATCTCGAAACCTGTGGTTTTACTTGTACTTTGCATTGGTTTTGTTTCATGGGGTTCAATAGTTTGCGGCATCAAACCAGATTCTAAATCATTAGTTGATGTTGGCTGGACAATTCCTGATTGTTTTACCTTTCCGGTAATTGCAAATGAAGAAAATTCCGGTGTTTGTGCATCAAAGTACAGATTATCTTCATCTTCCCCCATCTTTTCAGTATCAAGGCGGTTCCACTGCCCACCATTGTATCTATTTAACCTGATAGTAGATTTGTCAATATTATTCTCAGTTACCCATGATTTTTCTACAAAGAAGTTAATAGTAGGACTGGCAATATTTTCCGGGTTTGCCCATCCAAGGTTCCCTACCCCGATATTCAGATTTTTATATACAATATCTGGCGGGGTACTGTCAACCAATGTCGAGGTATGATCCAGTATTTCCACTTTTGAAGCAATAGTACTTGAATTAGTCAAACAAGTGAAGTTGATATATCTGACAACGTTACCGTCCAGATGAAAATAATAACTTACATTCGAGTCCTTTGTCACGTATTCCCTCTGGGTTTCTGATATAAGTAAATTCTCAAAGGTTTCTAGGCTTGCACCACCTCCACTGCTTCCTCCTCCAACGCTGCTACTTTCATCAGATTTTGGAGAAAGAGTTATTGTTTTAGCCAGACCACTCACAATTAATTGAAAATCGCCAATGGGTATAGAATTTGTAGCATAACTATATACAAAATTACCGCTGGCATCAGCATTAATATCCTGCGCCGCTGTAATATCAAGTGTGACATGGGGTGTACCGGCCGCTGGTGTACCATCTATCTGAGCACTATAAATACCGGGTTCCAAATTGGAGTGTGATACAGTTGCAATACCTCCTGTGGCAACAGCAGGTTTTGTCCACCACAATGACAACTTCAACCTGACGTTAAGATCTACAACATCTCTGGCTGTCACTGTGAAAGTATTTGAACCGGACGGAACCTCAATACCGTCCATCCTGTACAAATACATCCCATCCGATGGCGATACGGTTTTTTCAAAAGAAACGACTACATTCACCGGTTCATCTGGTGATGCAGTGCCGCTAATAGTGATCGTATCCCCTACAACAGGATTCTCAGGCGTTACAAATAATTCTGATACTGCTGCACTTGCAGGGGGTAACAATACAGTGGCAATTAAGAAAAAGCAAAATAACCGATATAACATGAATAGTTATGCTCCTATATTTTATACTTTAAATAGCTAAATTTAATAAATGTGTCACACAATTTTATTGACAATATCTTAGTGATATAACTTTCTGATTGTATTTAATATATATCGTTCTGCACTCAAACAACTTTGATAGTCGGCGAACAGTTTCCTGTAGTATAGCGGGAATTCCTCTAGTGTCAAGTCAACCATGAAACGTATAGCG
Organism: ANME-2 cluster archaeon; assembly: GCA_014237145.1. Lineage (NCBI taxonomy): Archaea > Methanobacteriati > Methanobacteriota > Methanomicrobia > Methanosarcinales > ANME-2 cluster archaeon. The sequence goes on along the minus strand of JAAXOC010000020.1, from coordinate 6,268 downwards.
ACCATCTGCCATATCTTATATAACACAGGCGGATTTTAAAAAATTAATGCGACACTTTACGCTTGACTTTACACTAGTGTCGAGTCAACCATACAATATCGCTAGATATATTATCTGACACTGTTCCATTTCCCAGTTATTTTTAAGACACAGATTTACACTGATTTACGCAGATTTAAGGTTGTATCTGTGTAACCTGCACGCCCTTAAGGCGTAGCAGGCATTCACTTCCCGCGGAAGTGAATGTATCAGTGTAAATCTGCGTCTAATATAATTATTGAAATAATTTGATTTTAGAATTGTGCCCTATGCCCTTCATAATCTTACACTTGAAGGTTGACTCGACACTAGGTTTTGATGATGGCGTATTTCGATTTTATACAAACTTACCATGCCTTGAAGATACTTCCTAAAACGAGCATCTATAGTAATTTGCAGTAGATGTTAGAAAAACGAACTCCGGGCATGTCCATTGGAATTACTGATCATATATGGACTTTGAGAGGGTTACTCATATATCCATATTATAAGATACCAGCCAATTATGAGAACAATACAAATAAATACATAATTGTTAAATAGATTCAACAAGATTTACAATTTCAACAGATGCCTTATAAAAAAATTATCCCTTCTGATATTTTTATTATCATTGCTTATACAATATTAACTGTAATTTTTATTGTAGTCCCACCTTTGAGTAATACATGGATCCGTACTGTGCTGGGACTTCCCATGGTGCTGTTCTTTCCAGGGTATGCCCTGATAGCAGCTTTGTTCCCGAAAAAGGACGACCTGGACGCAATCGAGAGAATTGCCCTCAGTTTCGGGCTTAGTATCGCAGTGGTACCGCTACTTGGCCTGGGCCTCAACTACACACCATGGGGAATAAGGTTAATACCCATACTTGCCACACTTATGATCTTTACACTGATCATGTGTGCGATAACAATATACAGGCGCTCAGAACTGCCTGTGGAAGAGGTGTTCTCAGTACCATTTGCGGCATTTTTTGCATCAATACATGAGGAAATATTTACAAAACCCGAATCAAGGGTTGATAGGATCCTGACCGTGATACTGGTGATCTCAATAATTGCATCAGTTGTAATGCTGGTATATGTGATCGTCACACCCAAACAGGGTGAGAAGTTCACTGAGTTCTATATCCTGGGGCCTGGCGGAATGGCTGATGATTATCCCGTTGAATTCATACTGGGTGATAGCGCCACAGTGATCGTGGGTGTAGTGAACCATGAATATGCGCAGATAAATTATTCACTGGCCCTGGTACTGGAAAATGAATCGCTAACAAGGAATCAGGAGATCATGCTGGCCCATAATGAAACCTGGGAGCAGCATGTGACGTTCACGCCTGACAGGGCGGGGACTGATATGAAACTTCAGTTTTTACTTTATTGGGAAAATAATTTTACTGTGCCATACAGGGACCTGCATCTGTGGATCGATGTTTCGGAGTTGCAATATGGAATATGAAAATACTCAACTGGGAATTCCAAAATCAACGGAAAAATTAGTGAAATATCAAAATATTTTGCTAATTCTGCCTGTACTTCTGATCATACTGGCAGAGCTACTGTTATTTTCAGGGAATATGCAATATTCCATATGGGTGCATGTATTTGTACTGATAGGCCTGGCACTGGCCACTGTATATACCGGTGATACATACCTTTTCAAGCCGTACCAGGCATTGATGCTGCTTCCATTGCTGCGGCTGGTCAACATATCCATGCCAATATTTTTTGATATGACCCTGTATTTGTATATTTTCATATACACACCCCTGATCATCCCGGTCTATATTATTGCGGTCCACCAGGGATTTACTTTTGAACAGTTAGGATTTACTTTTAAATACTGGAAGCTGATCATACCGGTATCAGTGATAGTTGGTTTTGCCATCGCTCTGGGAGAACATTATATTATTCATGCAGGAACCCTGATTGCGGACCTGTCTTTCTTAAATGTTCTAAAACTCTCAATAGTGATGATCATATTTATTGGATTAATTGAGGAGCTTATCTTCAGGTCTATACTCCAAACCCGTATGGAAGAATCGATGGGCATGTTCTCAGGTCTTGTGGTTACCAGCATATTATTCGGTGTACTTCACTCGGGATACGGCACATTCTATGAAATGTTTTTCACATCGCTGGCAGGACTTCTGATGGGTTACATGTTCCAGAAGACCAGAAGCCTTCCGTTGATCACTGTAACCCACGGTACAGTAAACATATTCCTGTTCGGCGTGATACCCCTGATGGGGCCGACACTGGGCCTAATCTAAAGCTAAAACTACATTTATATTTCAAATAACGCTACTATTCAGCCCGTTTCTTATTGTGCAAATAACGATTAAAACAAAAGAGATTAACAGGGGATAGATACCCAAGTTCTGAGGGGAATTTAAGGCCCTATCACCAAAACTATTTGGAATACAACGATTAAAGCAAAACAGAATAACAGAGGTACGATACTCAAGTTCAGAGAGGAGCTTAAGGCTCTGTTCCATTTATCAGATGCCGAGAGTATCTCTTTGGCTGAGAGCAATACAATTAGTGCAATAACTGCCAGTACTCCGTATTCCGGAAGACCTATGGGTGTTGTTAACGAAATCGCACTGGTTGTTGCTGCAGTGGTTGTTGCGGCACTGGATACTACACTTGTGAGCATTTTTTTATACAAACTCCTTTAATGATTAAAATTGTACAAATGATTTTTATTATACGAGATATTTCATAACTTTATCCCAAATCTTAATATTATAATAATGGATTAACACTATAAATATGTATCGTTAAATGACCTAAAATTTGAGATGTAAAAACACAAGTGAACATTTATCTATACACTTCTGATCTGTTCCATTGGTTTGATCGTTGATAGCCGCCAGATGGTTGCCAGGGTTGACAATAATCCAATAATTACTGCCATTAAAAAGCCTAATAACATGATCTTAGTATCAAGAACCAGCAACTCATCAAGACCTGTCATTCTTTTTACTACCTGATTTATTATTTCAGCAACCGGCATGCTTAATAATATACCAGATATTCCTCCAATAATAGAAATAATAAATCCTTCAAACCCAAAGTTCCTTGCAATGGACAGCCTGGAAAAACCAACTACCTGCAATATCCCGATCTCTTTTTTCCTTTCATTTAACGATAAAAGCATTGTCAATATGATAAGGGAAGTACCCATTACTATAGCCAGTATCACAATAGAAAAGGCTGAGACTATGAAAAAACCGTTCTGCTCAATAATATTATTTAAAAACTCCCTGTTCGTATTTATCTGGTATTCAGGATATTGTTGTTGAAGATCATTTTTTACCTGTTCTGCCGTATTTACGTCATTTAGCCGCACGATGATCATTGATGCACTGTCTTGATAATGATTCCCGGTAATAAGCTGGAATTCGGGGAATGGGAATATCACCATAGCATTGAGACTGAAAGTGGAGAGCGAATCCGAAATTCCTACCACTTTAAATTGCCTGTTCCTGGCATCTGATATGGTCTTTCCGGCAAAGATGGTATCACCAACCTCAACACCCAGAAGACGTGCTGCCCTGGAATCCACCAGCACTTCACTTGTGAAGGGACCGTCGTATGTGCCCCCATTATACAATGTGCTTGTAGAAATTGGCGCACCAGAGGATATTGTTACTAGAGGACCACCCGTATCCACACCAAGGCCAAATACAGCCTTCGGATCCTCTCCTTCTTTATGTGCATATACAATTTCAGTAAGTAAGGGGGTTGACACATTGACCCTGGGATCTGCCAGTGTTTGTGTACTTATTTGGTGAACATCACTGATCCTGGCCTGCGAGGATTGGATATACTGGGTCTGAAGGTCAACAGGCCGTCCTTTCATCCAGAGGTGCATGGAGCTATCCTTTAACACCTGTTCTCCAGTGTCCAATAATCCACTTCCCAGTGAAGCAAGAATTACCAGTGAAATAATTGCCAGCATGACGCCAATTATATTTAGTAGTGTCCTGAGCTTATTCCTGAACAGGTTTTTAATTGCCAGCATTTACTTTCAAATGGTTTCTTATTAATAAAAAGGTAGCGATATATGATAAAAATAATATATTGAATTAAATATTATTAAATTAATCAAATAACTTATTATATGTAATACATGTAACAAATATGTAAGATTCAAATGTTATTTTAAATAAAGGAATTTAGAAATATCTAAAAGGCACACCATATGATTTTTTTTTGAAACGTTTTTAATCTAGGCCTGGGGTTGAGCTTTTTGAGAGAGTTTTATCCTGGCTGAGTTTGATATTTGGGCCGCCGCTGTTGATAATGATGATGTTGATTGGGACTTTTATGACTTTTACCGGGATTATACTGCATTTGATGGACAGGATGATAAATGAAATGAAACAAATTCAATTCTGGAAATATTTATTACCATGCACTAAATATTATGCCATTATTAAAAAATAGATTTTATATTTATGTGAAATAATTCTATTAAATATATATAGTTTAAACATCATCTATTATTTTAAGATTTTATTTGGAAATATTCGAGCAGAACGATAATCATGGAAGCAAAACAAATTCTTGTAACTGGCTGTGCAGGATTTATTTGGAAAAACATTGTTAATGGACTGCAAGGTAGAGTACATGAAGTTATTGCACTTGATTATTTCAATACTGGAAGGGACGATTATACTAAGGCAAATGTGAAGAACTTCAGGCAGCTTGAAAAGGCGTTCGATGGCAGGAGATTTGACTATGTCTATCATCTGGGTGCTGAATATGGCATGGGGAACGGAGAAGATCATTATGAGAATTTGTGGGAAACAAATGCTATCGGCACAAAATATATGCTGCGCTTAAAGGATGTCAAGGATGATGATAAGAGGTATAAAGAACCGCAGATACTCTCACCTCCTGAGGACTTGAGTGCCTGCTACGCCCGAGGGCGTGCAGGTAACGTAGATGAACGCAGATACATTAAACTGCCATCTGCGTTTAGCTGCGTTCATCCGCGGTTGATCTCAATTACTCATAATTCCAGAGACTTTTTATTATTTCCTGGGACGATTTATAGCCACAGAGTGCACAGAGAAAACAATATCACTCTGTGTGTCCCGGTGTTCTCTGTGGTTGATCTTCTTTACCATGATCCATTTATCCTACTTGATCAGAATAAATTAAAAAGTCTCTTATTCCAGGGGGTAGGCACATGACCGTTACCATCACTGCCATGTGGGATCAACTTTATTTTTCAGACACGGATTTACACGGATTAACACAGATCAATGGTTTTAATAACATTATAAATATATTTCCACAGGGGCACCCCACCACTAACAACCGGACCCACTCCCCAGAGGCATACGCATGACCCACATAGCAGTCATCCTCCCTGCCTATAACGAGGAAGTAGCAATCGGCAGTATGCTGCTGCGCACCAAACAGTTTGCCGACCGTGTGATATTAGTAGACGATGGCAGCACTGACCGTACATCTGAAGTTGCCAGGCTCGCAGGCTTTGAGGTTATCCGCCACCACACCAATATGGGTAAAGGCGCAGCTCTAAGGACCGGGTTTGAGGCTGCTGGTGGTGCTGATGTTATCGTAACCATGGATGCTGACGGTCAGCATGATCCAGGTGATATACCTAAACTTACCGGCGCTATTTTAGCAGGTGAGGCTGATGTGGTGAATGGCAGCCGGTATTTGAACGGGAATGGTAAGAGTACGCCGGCATACAGGAGATTGGGGCAGGCAGTGCTGGATAAAGCTACTAATTTTAACAGTGGATTAACTATCACAGATACGCAAAGCGGGTTTCGGGCTTTTTCTGGTGGTGTTATTCCGAGTTTCAGGTTCAGCCAGAAGGGTTTTGGTATTGAGAGCGAAATGCTGGCAGATGTTTCAAATGCCGGGTTGAGGGTAAAGGAAGTTGAGGTTGGTGTGCGGTATGATGTGGACTGTTCGACCGAGAATCCAGTGAGCCATGGTGTGCGGGTGCTGGTCAGGGTGCTGTATGATATGGAGCTGAACCGGCCGCTGTATTATTTTACTGTGCCTGGGATGGTGTTGGGAGGAATCGGGGCGTTTATGGGGTTGAGTTTTCTAAAGACGTTCTACCTTGGAGGTAGTTTGATGTTCGGGCCGACACTGTTGATGATTATGTTGTTTATGGTAGGGACTTTTATGAGCTTTACCGGGATCATACTGCATTCGATGTCAAGGATGATCAATGA
>JAAXOC010000019.1 GCA_014237145.1 ANME-2 cluster archaeon | reverse complement strand
GGTGAATACGTTTTTGTTGTTGCCTGTGATATGCCTTTCCTTAAAGCCGATGTGGTGGAATTCTTGTTCAAAAGCGCTAAGGGACATGATGGGGCACTGCCTGTAAGTGATGATGGAATATATGAACCCCTGCATGCGGTATATTGTACCGGACCTATGCTGGCCGGGACCAAAAAGGCTATCGAACAGGGTGAAAGGTTCATTCTGGCGCCGATCTTTGATCTGGAAGATATGGTGCTTATAGAAATGGATAAGATCAGGGAGTTGGATCTGGACCTGGAACTCAAGACATTTTTAAACGTAAATACACTTGAAGATATTGAAAAATATACTATTTGAGGGAAGACCAGCTAAACTTTGCATCCGCACTCCTTTTCCCTGAGAATCCTTATCTGCTCTTCATAAGGAACTACAAAAATGCTCTGTACACCCTCGCCGGTTGCAAGTACCGGATCAAGTGGTGTATGATGATTGTAACCTCTTGCCTTCATCTCCCGGACAAGTTCCTCATGCCTCAAATACAGGGCTTTTAGCCTCCCCCTCCATCTTGTGATCTCAGGATGGTTGGCATATGCTTTCTTGCCATTGGTGATGACAGACCACACAGCATGTAGTTCCCTGTGCTCACCAAGCAACTGGTTCCGGCAAAATCTCTCAGGTGGGACGTCCCAGATTCTTATGATCAACACGTCCATCAAATTTCTTGATAAAGAAAATATAGGTCATATATTACATAAAGTTTATTATTTATTATGTAATAAATTTTAAATAGTAACTAGATAACTTAATTTTAAATGTCTATCAGCTTCGGAAAATAATAAAAAGTCTCTATATCTTTCCCATAACATTAAATACAAAGTAATTATAAACTGTTAACATAACTTAATCAAATTGAAATCGTAATATTTGCTGATATAGTAAAGGGTTTAGGAAATAATTCAATAAATGGAAGTGGTCAAAAATGAAAGATTCCAGGGGAAGACAAATCTTAATTGGTGATCGCGTAAAAGTTCTCTGGAACTTTGACAATAAGGTTCATGTGGGAGACATTATCAAAATTGGTCAGAAACATGTAGAAGTAGACATCACACTGCGTAGAATATCCATATATGACCACACAAAAATAACCAAACTTCGCTAAACCAAAATATACCACTGATAATTGTTCTCGCGATTCCTAATAATATATATAGAGTAAATTATACATTTTTATATGAGTTTCACAATTTCATATAACTGATATTGTGATCAAGAACTACAATGCAGTTCCATATTTTCTTATTCACTCAGTAGTCCATCTGTGATAAATGGTTGTTTTGGTGTTATTTACCAAAGTATTTATCAGGTTTGTTACCAATAGCAATTATTATACATGTCTGAGAAATTCTTTAATGTAATCACAAATATGCTAAAGGAGCGCCAGCTTTCCATAAGTAGCATATCCAGGGAACTGAAATCAGAAGGATATGACCAGCACAGGTTGATCATTACAGGATACCTCAGGGCGTTATATGACACTGGTTACCTTGTAGAACAAGAAATTCCCCCTTCAAAGGTATATTCATATAATCGCAAGGGGCAGGAAACAGACATCTACCGGATACTGGAAAATAGTTTAAAAGATGTGGATCCAGGGTACAGGTACCCAGTTGCAGTATACATATTAACAAGCCTGTTGAACCGGCCGTGTTTCAGATATGAACTAAGCCTTGTCGGGATTACGCCAAAAACCAGCTCCTTTGTAAGGGAATCCAGGAATGAGAGGCTCAAGGAGTTCAGGGAGGACATAAGCAGGTTTGATGTCCCTGAAGGTGACAAAGCATATGAGATGAACGGACATGATGCAGGTGTGATCTTGCACAGCTCTGATGTCATCAATGGCATTATGAAAAACCTGCTGGACCTGACAGGACTCAAATCCAGGTACCAACAGAGTACATTAAAATATGATCAATAATTCTGCAATAATACTGGCTGGCGGCCGGGGTAAGCGGCTCGGGTATAAGGAGAAAGCCCTGATACCCATAAATGGTAAACCGATCATCGAGCATACCATCGAAGTCCTTGAAGGAGTGGTGGATGAGATTATTGTGTCAGTAAGGGATGACAGGCAAAAGCAACTCCTTGAAGAATGTACCACAGGTCGGATAATCGTAGTGGATAAATATGTTGATGTGGGGCCCCTTGCCGGCATCCTTGAAGGACTGAAGGCCGCTGGTGGTGAATACGTTTTTGTTGTTGCCTGTGATATGCCTTTCCTTAAAGCCGATGTGGTGGAATTCTTGTTCAAAAGCGCTAAGGGACATGATGGGGCACTGCCTGTAAGTGATGATGGAATATATGAACCCCTGCATGCGGTATATTGTACCGGACCTATGCTGGCCGGGACCAAAAAGGCTATCGAACAGGGTGAAAGGTTCATTCTGGCGCCGATCTTTGATCTGGAAGATATGGTGCTTATAGAAATGGATAAGATCAGGGAGTTGGATCTGGACCTGGAACTCAAGACATTTTTAAACGTAAATACACTTGAAGATATTGAAAAATATACTATTTGAGGGAAGACCAGCTAAACTTTGCATCCGCACTCCTTTTCCCTGAGAATCCTTATCTGCTCTTCATAAGGAACTACAAAAATGCTCTGTACACCCTCGCCGGTTGCAAGTACCGGATCAAGTGGTGTATGATGATTGTAACCTCTTGCCTTCATCTCCCGGACAAGTTCCTCATGCCTCAAATACAGGGCTTTTAGCCTCCCCCTCCATCTTGTGATCTCAGGATGGTTGGCATATGCTTTCTTGCCATTGGTGATGACAGACCACACAGCATGTAGTTCCCTGTGCTCACCAAGCAAGTGGTTCCGGCAAAATCTCTCAGGTGGGATGTCCCAGATTCTTATGATCAACACGTCCATCAAATTTCTTGATAAAGAACATATGTTATTATATTATTATGTTATTATCTGAAATGTTTTAACAAACCTTATACCCATCAAATCATATATACATCCATCCCACAAGGAGGTTCTGGAAATTAAAGAAGAGATCTGGATTGAAAAATATCGTCCACACACCCTGGAAGATGTGGTTGGACAGGACGAAATAGTAAAACGCCTCCAGTCATACGTAAAATCCCGCAATCTGCCACACTTGCTGTTTTCCGGCCCACCCGGCGTTGGCAAAACGGCTTCAGCCATCGCTGTTGCCAAGGAACTGTTCGGCGACACGTGGACAAATAACTTTACCGAACTAAACGCCAGTGATGAGCGCGGTATCGATGTAGTACGTAACAAGATCAAGAACTTTGCCCGCACAGCCCCACTGGGCGAAGCAGATTTCAAGATCATTTTCCTTGATGAGGCCGATGCACTTACCTCTGACGCCCAGAGCGCACTAAGGCGCACCATGGAGAAATACACCAGCAACTGCCGGTTCATTCTCTCGTGCAATTACTCATCAAAGATCATAGACCCAATCCAGTCCAGGTGTGCTGTATACAGGTTCGGGCCAATTTCACTTGAAGCCATCCAGCAGCGTATAGCCCATATCGCAGGGATAGAGGGACTTGAGGTCAACGACGAGGGCATGGAAGCAATAAAATACGTATCCATGGGTGATATGAGAAAAGCAATTAACGCCCTCCAGGCAGCTGGATTACTGGATAAGAAGATAGATATGGAAGCAATCTACCAGATCACTGCCACTGCCAGACCAGAGGAGATCGGCAGCCTCATAGATCTGGCACTGGGCGGGGACTTTATCGGTGCAAGGACCAAGCTGGACACTTTACTTATCAACCAGGGCTTATCTGGCGAGGATATTATTGTCCAGATACACAGGACCATGTTCGACAAGAGCATCCCTGATATCCTGAAAGTAAAATTGATGGATCGTATCGGCGAGATAGATTTCAGGCTGACAGAAGGTGCCAATGAACGGATACAGTTAGAGGCACTGCTTGCTTATTTTGTCCTGGCCGGGAAAGGAAATGACAGTTAGCGCCACAATTGCTGCTCTTATTTCCTGGATTCCGGACTGGGCAGCCACTATTATTATTTCCATGCTTCCGGTGGCAGAACTCAGGGGTGCCATACCACTTGCACTTGCCCCGGCCGAGGTTGGCGGTTACGGTATGGCTGTCCCTGAAGCGTACTTCCTGGCCGTGATCGGTAATATGATACCTGTTATCCCGCTTTTATTATTCCTTGGGCCGGTATCGGATTTCCTGCGACGCTGGAAAATTTGGGATCTATTTTTCAACTGGTTGTTCACCCGCACTCACCACAAGCACAATGCAAGGTTTGAGAAATATGGTACACTGGCACTTACTTTATTCGTGGCAGTGCCGCTGCCTGTCACCGGAGCCTGGACGGGATGCGCTGCTGCATTCGTGTTCGGTATTGAATTCAGGCATGCCCTGCTTGCGATATTCACGGGCGTACTGATAGCCGGGATTGTGGTGACTGCACTCACTCTGGCAGGGATCGGGATATTTGAATTGTTCTGAGGTAATAGTAATAAATTTAAAGTGGGTGTATAAAATAGTGGGTGTAAAAATACATGGATGTAGAAATACATACTATTGACATAAATTGAACAAGGGGTTTCAATGATCAACTCAGACTGGGAAGGACCGTGGGTCACGGCAGACCATGCTTTTAACATTGTGCGCCAGGGGATTGAAGGGGGTGACCGGCTTTTTACGAATATCAGTGCTTATGACGATTACCTGGCATACGTTGTTAATAAGAAGAACTATGAACCCGGAAACACCCTTGCATTGATTGCCCCGTTCCTGATAGCCTTCGGCCTGGATAATGATTTCCTTGTGAAAAAGGCAAAGGATAATGCAAATTTCATTGCCGGTTCCATTAAGGCAATAGAGCTGCTAAGACGCAGCTATACAGTAAATATCATCAGTACCAGTTACCACCAGTATGTACATTATACGGCCTACCTGGCAGGCGTACCTGAAGAAAATACATACTGTACGTGGTTTCCCATTGATGAATATGCCAGTGAGATGTCAGGTACCGATAAGGACCTAGTCAGGGAAATGGCCCGGACCATTATATCTATGCCGCCCATGGATATTGATACGAATGCCGGAGAGGATGTGCTTGATGACAATACTGTTCGGTCTATCAGGCAGATGGATTGCTTTTTTTGGGACATACTCCCTTCCACTGGTTTTTGTAGTGTGCTTGAAGAGATAAAACCGATAGGTGGCACCAGTAAATATGAGGCATTGATAAGTGCTCTTGATAAGGAAGGACAGGATCTTAAGCAATCAGCCACCATAGGCGACAGCATCACTGACTGGAAAATGCTGGATCTTACCAGGGATGCCGGAGGACTGGCTTTATCATTCAACGGCAATGAGTATGCAGTATCCAACTGTAATGTGGCTGTGATGTCAGGAAACTGCATGGTTACGGCACTGCTTGTGGAGGTGTTCGAACGGGACGGGCTCGGGGCGGTTGAAGCACTGGTTTCTGATTGGGGCTGGCCTTCTATTAAGGAACTTTACCAGCAGGGGAAGGTTGATAGTGCTATCTATAATGCATTCAGGCATGCATTTACGGGTTCGGATTTTCCTCATGCGGTTTGGGTAACAGAGGATAATCAGGATAAGACTGTTGAGGTAAGTAAACGCTACCGCAGGTCAGTTAGGGGTACGCAGATCGGG
>JAAXOC010000018.1 GCA_014237145.1 ANME-2 cluster archaeon | reverse complement strand
AGTATATAGGGGGGTCAATTTTCAATGGGAAAAAGGGGTCAATTTTGGGTGGGAATTTTCACGTAAAGGCGGGTTCTGAATTTTATATAACGTTTTGCGGTTTTAAGAAGTTGCGGAGCTAAGCGAGAAGTAATTTTCACAATCGTCCACCACTCGTCAACGTTAAAAATTAATCCACTTTTTCAATTTTAGCTTTCAAATACGGTGAAAAATATGCAAAATATTTTGTCTGAATATTTTTAATCTTCCAATCATCTTTAGTTATTTCTTTCCGACAATGATCTGATCCACAATTACAAGCAAAACTATTTGGGTATGAGGATTCACAAAATGAGTAATCAACAAAAATTTCATCTCCAGCTTTTATGTCTCTAATCACACAAAGTTGAATTTGACTCTTAAAACCTACATTTGGCTCACAGGAATGATTAATTACTCCTCGTGCTTTTAACTCTTCCCTAGACGTCGGTACAATGAAAAAATCATCATCAATTTGAGCCCCCACATGACCCATGATCTTCCAATACTCCTCAATTTGTGATTTATGAATTATTACGCCACCAAAAAAAAGTACGTTTTCTCCCTTTTTAATATCTTCTTTGGCACGAATACCTAATCCATGAGAAGGCGAATCAAATGACTCCGCTTTTGGTGTTAACCAACGATGTTCCCATCTTTTTAGTGAATCCATTATTTTTTCCATATTTTTGCATCTCTCTAATTAAATTATATAATGCTCATAAAAATTATTTCCGATAACATTCTGCGACATACGAAGTGCGAGGCGTGGCCGACCATTTGGGCGGAGTAAAGTGTAGCCGTATGTCTGATGTTATCGGATGTCTCGTAGATCATTTTATAAATCTCCCATCATCCTTTGACGTTGGAAGTTTATGTACATTTTTCTCAAGCCATCCTATCTTATAAACCTCGTTTTCATCAAATTCGCCTACATAGGGTTTAATATCCAAGAGGGGAGTACCATCAATAATATCCACATCTTGAATATGAAGTATGTTTTCTTCAATTTTAACAAGACGCACTATCGAAATACCGATTGGATTCGGCCTACTTGGAGCTCTTGTTGCAAAAACTCCACGCATTTGCTTATCCATAAACGGCTTTACTTTTAATGAGGGCTTCCCGGATAAGTGGAAGTGGCATACTAAAATGATGTGAGAAAATCCTTCAACATCCTTTAATCCTTTAGCATATTCTGAAAATACCTCCACTTTTCCACCAATACCTTTAGCGGCTGCGGGTTGTATGGGTGTTCCTTTAGGTTCTTTGAATGGAGAGTGAATTATTCCGATTGGCTTGTACTTTATTTCATGCATAATTTCATTCCTTCATACGTGCGATTTCCGATAACGTTTTGCGGATAAGAGAAGTTGCCGAAGGCAATTTGGGGAAATCTTTGATTTCCCTTTTATCCGCTGTTAGACGATGTAATTCTTTTTTGTAACGATATAGCTACATCTGGCTTGTCAGTTATTATAGCCTCAATGATATCATTATTAAGAAACTTTCTAATCTTTTCCTCATCATTAACCGTCCAAATAAAGATAGGCATATGGTTTTTTCTGGCTCTCTTTAAGAATCCAAGCTTTAATAGTTTCCAGTGAGGTACCAAGAAGTCTGCTTCTGCTTGCATAGCCCTCTTTATTGGATAAAGCTCTGAAAACCTTGTTAATATGAGATTCTTAGGTTTATCTTTCCCCAGCAACAACCCAACTCTCAAATTAGGATGTCTACTCTTTATTGCCCTTAAAGATGTGTCGTTGAACGACGTAGTAACAAATTCATCATCTTTAAAATATGCTAACAATAGTTCTATGATTTCTTCTTCATACCCTTCTTCTTTTAACTCTACGTCTAGTTTTATTTTCCCTTTTGTTAATCTAAGTATTTCTTCAACTGTAAGAATATCACCCGATTTTTTTTTAATTTCGTCATATGTTAATTCATTTATCGTTTTGTCATTAATAAACTCATCATGATATGCAGTAAAAATATCATCTTTTGTTCTTCTAACATCAAATTCAATCATATCTGCACCAATTTCAATAGCTTTTCTAAAAGACTCAATGGAATTTTCCTTTGCGTAAGCAGAAGCACCACGATGAGCTATTATTATTTTTTTGTGCATATTACATTTCCTCAGTGTTTATTAGATATCCAATCTATCGCATTTCTCAAAATATCGACAAAATTTTCTTAGAGTTAGGAAATACTTTTATGTTTATAAAAATTCTGACAATTTCAATTATCCATCCTCCGGATACAAAGAATTATTTCATATAACATAGTATATCCGAGCTTACTTCGCATGTCCAGCCTATTATAGGAATTTCTGAAATGGCACTTTTTTGGCAATATTAGATTGACCGATCTCAATCCTATCATACCCGGTATCTCTTTAACGTTCCTTTGCAGGTGAGGGTTTAAGAATTTTCTGGGCATCCCCTCTCAGCAGCATGTTCGTTAATGCGCTGAGCGAGCAGAGTGTACCGCGACCCTCGATCACTTTATCTCCCGGTATTCTGGCAATAATGCCGCCTTCTGCACTGACCTCTATTTCGGTACCGATTTCAGTCAATCGATGCAGGATGATATTTCCAGTTGCACCCATTGATTTATCCATCCAGCAGTGCTTGAAAGGACAGAGATTACAGTATATCTTGAATTGCTCTTCGCTTGCTTCTGGAACAATACCCGCCACGATTTCTGCTTTCACAGTTCCATAAGCTATGCAGCAGCCGAGCGTTCGCTCTGCGAGAATATTATCATCCTGTTTTAGGGTAACCTTTACTGCACCACCTTTCAACTCATAACGGTTCTCAATTCCAAGTTCATATTTCTTTTTGCCTGTATTTACGGCACCCTTTAGATCCTGCTTGATCTTTTCAGCAAGAAATGGAGTTCTTGCTGCTCCAACCGTCACAGCACATGTGGGGCAGTAAGTAACCGGCGATCTTGCGCTATATTAGATGGTATGAGTTCTGCGTCGATCTCTGCTGCCACCACAGCAGGTGACCAGACAACATCAAATCCCTCACCGATGATATTACCCTTATCATTAAGAATTCTTGCAAATATACCGTTTGGACGTTCATAGGCAACGATAGCTCCGCCATGTGAACATACCTCCTCTGCAACTGCATGACAAATTCCACATGCGCCTTCTCTGGGCTCAATGATGTCTTCAAGATGGATTCTGACATTATCTTTGAACATTTTTATAACGCCTCATTTTTGTCTTACCATTAACATAGCCACGGGAAAACACCTAACATATATTGTAAATCCTTTTTTTTTAATTTCTGCAATTTGTTTTCTTAAATTCGTTATAATTATCATAAACATTCATTATAATTGAGTTATTCTATTGAGAACAAACTTACGAATACGGATATTTCTGATTAAATAATACCGGCCAAAAAGAGTCACTACGGATTTAGAGCTTGTACTGAATTCACCAAAGACTTTAAATATCTACATTAATAAACATGTTATTAATCAAGGAGGTTAGTAAAATGTGCAGCACTGGTATAAGTTTCTCAGCCATGCCTGAGGATGTTGAGGCCTTAAAACGAAATAGCGACATATACTATTACAAGTCGTGTATGAAAGCTTTTATAAAGAAGAATGCAACAGAATGCCTTTTATGCGGGTCCACAGATATAAAACCAAGGATGAATTAAGGATTTAATTTCACAGTATAAAGTAAAGCAAACTTAATCTGGAAATACGCACTAACTTACCATTGTTACCATTGGGTACTTTAGAGGGAAGTATCTTGAGGAAGAATACATAGAAATTTTTAAATCCATTACCCATTAAGCCTAAATCGATATTGATATGATAAGATGAATACAAATCTTAAAGATGAAATCCTGAATAAATGTGCTCAACTGGATATCCCTATAGTGGGAATAGCATCTGTTGAGCGTTGGACTCTACCCTTATTTGAGCCGTGGATACCTGAAGCATTTTATCCCCGGCATATTTTTCCAAAAGCATCTTCTGTCATCGTTATTGGCCTGCCTGTCAGCCTCCCTGTTATTGAGACCACCCCCTCCATCTATTATCATGAACTTTACCGCACTATTAATATCCTGCTTGATCAGTATGGGTACTTGCTATCCAGCTTTTTAAATATGAAGGGATACCCGTCAGTATTTGTTCCCAGGGATGGTTACGGGGATATCAATGTACTGATAGAAAGACCAACTGCCTTTTTCTCCCACAAGCATGCAGCTTACCTTGCCGGCCTTGGAAGTTTTGGAGTGAATAACACACTACTTACAAAGGAATACGGGCCAAGGGTCAGGTTCACGTCTGTCTTCACCTCAGCCAAAATACCCCAGGATCCACTATTGGAAGAGAACCTATGTACAAGGTGCATGAATTGTGTCAAATGCTGTCCGGTAGGTGCAATCAATGCAGATGATTATCCATCAGGGATCATACGAAAGGATCTGTGTGCCAGATATAGCAAGAAATTACTTAGCCGCTTTATATCGCCTTGCGGTATTTGTATCAAGGTGTGCCCGGTAGGAAATGATAGAATACATTATGGGAGTGAAGATGTTTCTATGTATGATAATATTGATAAGTATCCGGAATATCATAATGCATGGGAGCATGTGCGGCGGTATGGGGGGAAAAAACCTAAGTAGCGATCGCTATTCTTCAATCACTAATCCAGTATTCCATAAATCTAAAAATAGTTTATAAGTCTCAAAGTAGACAATAACAAAAGAACCATCAATTTGCCCGGTATCTCAGGAAGTCCGAGACTTGCATTTACTGATTATGTGGTACTGGTGCACTTGATCATGCCAGCCAGAAATATGGTGCAAGTATTGAATGTATATCCCTACAATAAGAAGATCGGCTTTTGCATACAATACGGCTCTCATTCCTGTTGCAGCACGAGTACTTTATCCTTTCTTTGGAATAACGTTTGGACCTGAACTCGCACGGCTTACGATGGCTATGAGCTCTGTAACTGTAGTGTCTCTTTTCCTTATGTTGAAAAGGTATGTTCCACCAGAAAATAAAAAAAAGAAAGAATCGAAACGAGATGAAATCTCATCCGTTCGATTCAGTTTTCATAATCTGTTAGAGTTTCAGACCCACAGCTACTAATCTACCTAACTCCAGATCAGCATTGGTTAGATTATCAACGACCTGCTGCTGGATCGGATGCTATTTCATCCGGTCATTTTCACTGCTGCTTTAGATGTACATCCATCTGTGGGAACGGTATTTCTATTCCATCTCTCTTGAACGCCTCAAAGATTCCTTTGGTCAGTTCGCCTTTGACAGTCCAATAATCCGCTGTTTTTGACCAGGCACGGAGTTGCAGGTTCACTGAAGAGTCCGCAAGTTCTTTTACGACCACTATAGATTCCGGGTCTCCCAAAACCAACGAGTGTTTCTTCATTGTATCCATCGCAATCGGTATGGCTCTGTCCAGGTCGGTTCCATAACTTACCCCGACGTCAACATCCACCCTTCTGGTTGGCATCCTCGTATAATTTACGATTACACTTCCCCAGACGAGCTTGTTTGGGATTGTTATGAATTTATTGTCAAATGACAGAATCTCGGTCGCCATCATACCGACCGCATCAACCGTTCCGGTCTCTCCATTAGTTGTTACCACTTCGCCCTTATCAATAGGCCTGAGTGCAGCCAACCAGACACCAGCTAATAAATTTGTCATTGTATCTTGCAGACCAAAGCCTAAAATCAAACCTATGACTGCCGATAGACCGAGCACCACAGAACCAACTTCAACTCCCAGAACACTCACCACTATCAATATCACCATAACATAAAGCAGGGAACTTAAGAACCTGGCTAAAAATTCCACAACAAGTTCCGGAAGCTTTGTCTTCCCTAATTGATTCTTAAAAACAGCGGTGATTAGCTTTGCAACTATCAAACCAACGATCAGGATGATAATCGCTGTCAATACCTGAAAAATGGTTATACTCATATATGGGATTTCTTGTCCCAAGTCTATAATTGCCACTTAAATGCCTCCATTTCGTCTATCTTCTTTTCATTGGTCATCGGTTAAGGAGTTTGACAGAGTCGGCATGTATTATTTTACAAAAGACCAATGATTTCATACGATTCTCCAATTTAATTTAAATCGAATACGGATTACACGGATTTGACGGATTTATTTTCGTATCCGCGCGGATCCGTGTCATCCGTACAATCCGTGTTCCATTACAATATTACTCTTAACCGATGACACATGATATTCTTTTATTGTAGGTTAATTTAGTAATTAGATTATATTTATAATTAATTATTTCATATCAGGACACATTAAAAAATTAAACGCTATTGTTCGATGATGGCTTCTATTGTGACATTGGTTTTCATGGAATTGATAACAAGTGCACTTTGTTCGACCTGCTTAACTATTTTTCTTACGTTTTCTTTATCACTATCTGTCTTTATTCTTGAATTTACAGTGATTTTTGTGAACATTAACTGGCCATCCACTTTTTCAAGTATACCTTCTGCGCTGGATTCATAAAACATTAGATTGATGCCAGCTTTCTTTGTCTTTGCAATAAATGTTGTCAGGCAACATGCATGAGCAGATGCAACAAACAGTTCTTCAGGACTGATAAACCCCTCTGGCCCATGAAACTCAGGTGGGGTGGCAAATTCAAAACTTGCCTTATCACCAAAGAATATGGATGCTTGATACTCGCCATTCCATTTCAATGTATTTGAGAATATAAATTTTTTTTCCATTTTCCATTCCTCATCCATGATAATACTCTGTTTAATTAATCTTTAATTACAACCAAAGAGGTTACACCGAGAATATGAAACTCCGTGCACCCATATCTCCTTTTTCAATATCCTGTGAAATTTTCTATATTTATCTGTTGATCAGGTATCATAAGAGCATGTAATATCGAGACCATGGACGCAACCATTAATGGTGACCCGCATATATAGAATATACAGTTCTTATGATCAAAAATCTCGTTCACTATTATCTCTTCACAGATACGGCCACTGCAGCCCCCCCATTCATCGGTAGGCTGTGTAAGTGTGTGTATGACTTTCAGATGATCATTCTGTTGCTGCATAAGTTCCAGTTCATCCTTAAAAATAATATCTTTTTCAGTTTTATTACTGCTTACTAATGTTATTTTGTTATTCAGATGTTTGTCAGTGCAGTATCTGCAGATACTTATCATGGGAGTGATCCCGATACCACCGCAAAGCAGTGCTATTCTCTCATGTTCAACTTCAAATGTCATTTTTCCATACGGACCTTCAATACCTACTAATTCACCTATTTTTATTGAATTAAGCACATTGGAAAAATCATGACCTGTAAGTTTCTTTGTGAATTCAATATGATCTTTTTCAGTTGGACTGCTGGAGATAGTGAAAGGTTTACTTACCATATTTCCATTTACTTTAAGTTTGATAAATATATACTGCCCTGCTTTGTATTCAAAACCGGGTGGTCTGTTGAACCTGAAGCTTTTAATATCAGATGTGCGCGTTATGATATCAGTTATTGTTGCTTCGAATTTCATATGTTCTATTCTCCTTTCATTTCCATTATGATACTTTCAATTGCTTATGTGCTCTCTGGTCATATCAGTTATGGTCATGATTTTGGTTACGATACAGATAAAGTGTAACTATTCAGCCCTTCTCAAATTTCGCCCAACTCATTTAGTTTCTTCAATTCTGAAATTAAAATATCCACTTTATACACTATCCAAAAATGGAACAAATGGCTTTCCATTGAAAACAGCTCCAATTGCATCAATAACAGAAAGCTCATTTTTCTTCACAGTAGAAATGTACCCTCTAATGCGGCAAAAAGAACATGCACCCTGAACACTTCTGAAAGTACCTGATATTTTCTGCTGTACTTTCATCATTCTGACATCCCTCTCTGCTAGATTATTATCAAACGGGACCTCAAAATCATACATAAACCTGAGAATATCGCCTTTATAGCCTACAAATCGGTCCAGTAGATTTTTCGGTTTGGTCTGTTTCTTTCTACCACGCTTCTTTGGTTTTGTATCCAAATCCAAAGGAAGTGGATTTTCTTCCAGTCCCATTTTGGTGATGTAGTCATACATCGTTTCAAAATCTTTAATCTGCCTGGGCGTCAAAGAATCAGACGTTTCTCGCGTTTCATCCACACATCCTTTGATAACAAGAAGCAAATCTTCCATCTGCCCTGACCATTCCTGTTAATAATTTTCAGAGATGTTCGTTAATTCCCTCAAGAGGTGGGTGTCACAAAGTCCATGATCACAGAGATATTTGTAGTACGATTTCCAGAAATCATGGACTACAACACCATTATAATTTGGTAGAATACCCATGTCATCCATAGCTTCAAAACCTCTTTTTGGGTGAGAGAAATAATATGTCATGTTAGCAGTGCAGGCTACATGAAGCCAGTTACGTATTCCAATTATTTTCACCCCCGTTTCATCAGAATGGATGACAGGAGATTGTATCAAGGCGTCCTTAATTACATTCTCAAATTCTTCCAGCCCTTCAAAACATTCGTTTTCTGCTCTAATCAAGGTGGAAACTATTTCGCAGATATTATTGCTGACCAGATAATCTTAGAGATTAAATCAGCTGAAGGTCTAAGAGAAGAAAATAAAGCTCAGTTGATTAATTACCTTAAAGCCACTGATAAAGAAGTTGGGCTATTATTAAATTTTGGTAGAAACCCGGAATTCAAAAGATTGATATTTACGAATGACAGGAAAGAATGATTTGAATTAGAAATCCTAAATCCGTGCGTATCCGTCGTATCCGTCAAATCCGTGGCATCCGTGTTCCTTCCTCCTTGATGAATACTGTTTCACAAATCAACAAATTCAATTAATATTGAGATCACGATTTATAGGACACTATCGAGATCCGCGAGTTTTTCTTCAAAGAAGGATTGATCCATTTTGATGAAACACCCTGTACCAATTATGACCTGGAACGTGACCTTACCCCGGAAATATGGAGCCGTTTTGTTCAGCACTCCCGTCTTCCAGATGGGCTAAAGTGGCGTCCTGCATTGGATAACTTGCATCTGACCAAAGACGGCAAGATGACCCATGCCGGTGCCTGGCTGCTGTGTGATGATATCACCCGCTATACATTGCAAGCTCATGTGACATGCGCGATGTTCCGTGGAACGACCAAAACATACATCTTTGACCGCAAGGATTTTTATATGGCTGATCTGACCATTGAAAAAAACGTAAAGTTTTTAGTCTTTTTGTAGTATTAATAGATGGTACGCTTAAAGAAAATGCTCACTTCATTCTCATTTTCTAAGCCTGCAGAAAAGTATATACTTTCCTATACGTAAAAAAAAATCATCAAGACAGAGGACTTATGCTATACCCAAATAGGTGATATTGAATGGATACACAAATTATGTTGAAGCAGATGTGCACAAATGATATCAATGAGTCTGATATTAAGGCAATCTGCAAAAGCCGTGGTTTTCCTGTCAAGGAAGCAACTTCTCGTGACGTTTTTGAAAACTTTTTCATCTCCACGATTGGCATAAAAGAAGCACTGGACTCATTAACCCACGAAGAAGTTGTATTCCTCCACTTGCTCAATAAGATAAACAAAAAAGTTAGTATCAAGTACTTTGAGAGACTATACGGTAGCGCAAAACCTGCAAAAGGGTATTATTATGGGACATTTAACCAGCGGTATAACGAGACATTTAAAAAAGTGAAGAATAATCTGGTGCGAAAGGGTGTGCTCATTATCATAGAGCAGGAAGAGCGTCCGTATTTCAGCTCTACCAAGCTGGAACGCTTGCGATTCTCTTTTCCTTTGGAATTCGGAGTTTTTCTTCCACCTATTGTCAAAGCTTCGAAATTTAATAAAGCCGGTAATTTCAAGAGAAAGGTGTTGCGTGATAAACTGCAGGAGATTATTGGAGGGAAGCAAAAACCATCTCTTTTATCAAATCAAAGATCTTTCACACTCATAATCAAAGATGGCAATCTGTCTATTGGAGATGAAAAGTTCAGAGCAAGTCGCCTGTTGAAATGGCAGCGAGCCTGCTGGCATGCGTCCGTTGAAGCAAATACTGAGATGCAGAGTGGCGACATGACTCCCATTGAAGTTACGCTCTATGCACTCTCACAACTCAGGAAGCATGAATGGCTACCCGCAGATAGTCTCGCAGTGATGCTAAAGATCTTTACAGGAGAGACAGCGGATTACCCATGTGAACAGATATGTGAGGTCGGCTGGGAGTGGGGTTGCCTGAAAAAAGTTGTGGTAGATGGAAAGGCATACTACCGTTTACCTGATGATTCCCTGGAATATACAACTTCATCTTCGCCCGGGCAGTATCTACAGGTTGAGCCAGACGGTACAGTAGCCTTGGATCTGATGACCATACCATTTACCGCACTGGAAGTGCTGGCTTCGGTTGCAATCCTGGATGTCCATGATTCCAATCTGCGAGCGACCGCCAGCTTTATCAAGATCGGGAATGCGTTTACGACAGTTCAGAAAGAGGGTGTTTTCGCATGGCTTAAAAATAATTCATCCGGTTTTAGGACCGCGATCAAGATGGCTGAAAAGAGATGGGGTAAACAGATAATCCATGAAGACCTGATGATTGCACGGGTAAAAGATCTGAGCCTTAAGGTGCAGATCGAAAAGTCGTATGCCGGCTCGCATAGTCTTGTATCGCTTCCGGATGATTACATCGCATTTCCCTGTGACCTTCTTCCTGCGATAGAAAAACTTGTGGAAACATCAGGACATGTGATCAAGAAGGTGAGTAATGAATGATGCAACCAGACCCAAACTTAGCTCCGGCGAATATCAATGAACTGGGCAACGAACTGAGTGTCTTTTCCAACCAGTATGATCTGCGTCATGATCTGCATGTTTATGTTGAGTATATTCAGGACCGCGATGTAAAACGGCTGCACCGAAGTAATGAGCTTAACCGAGCTGACTCAAAGCGATTGGCAAAACTTATGAGCGATTCCTATGCAATAGAAGAAGTAGAAAAAAATGGATATTCCGAGTGGATAAATTATGTCGATATACTGGCGCATGTATTCAAGTTTGTAAACTACGACACTGAAGGGATATATGTAGGATACACCAGTAGTGAGCCATCATTCCCTGACAATTATATTGATATAAATGCTGAAGAATATGAAGAGTTTATTGATCTGCCACTTTTAGAGCAGGAGCAGAAGCTTCTTGATCCACTGGTAAATCATTATCGTGATGATAAAAATGAGTTTTACAACACAAGTGCACTTGGCAGGCTATTGGGTTTTTCTACCAGGGGATGTGCGACCGGTATTATACCGGATTTGGATTTTGCCAGAGGCAGGCGATTTCTTCTTGAAGTTTTACAATCCTGTAAACCCGGTGTTTGGTACACTACCTCCTCATTGATCCAATACCTGAAAAAGCATCATCCATATTTTCTTATCCCTGATAAGCCAAAATATAGATACAAACAGGATGTAAAAAATGGTCGATATGGCAATTTTCGTGAAGGTGAGAGATGGGATAAAGAGATTAAGATATTAGAGAGTGATGCAGATGCATTTGAGCGGGTGGAAGGTCGCTATGTGGAACGATTCCTTGAAGGATTACCCCTTATTTTAGGATATATTGAGGTTGCCTATTCCAAAACAGAGTATAAGGGAGACCTGCCCGAGATAGATCAGCTTCAGGCGTTTCGGGTCAATGATAAGTTCCTGCACGTGATGGGCGGTAAGATCATAGAACCAAAAGTTACAGTACAGCCGAATTTTGAGGTGCATGTGGAATCGGAATTATATCCGGTTCGGATCATTACGCAATTGACTAAACTTGCAGATGTTGTAACGAAGGATAAAGCAAGCATCTTAAAACTTCGAAAAAAGAAGGTTCTGACTCAATTGAGCATAAGAGGAGACCTTGATGTGATCAGGCTCCTGGAGAAATTAAGCTATCAGAAACTGCCACAGAATGTTCGAATCGAACTTGAAGAGTGGGTCGGGGCTTCAGAAGCGTTTACTCTGTATGAGAAGGCTGTGCTTTTTGAAGGGGACAAAGATCTGCCCGAAATAGACCAATTCACGATCCAACGTATATCACCCACGATGAGGATCGTGCATTCACCTGATAGGTTGTTCACGCATCTTGAGCAGAATGAGTTGATCCCTCTTCACATAAAACATCGCTCTTCGGCACTTACGCTTCTTCCTGACGGTGTACGCACAGTCTTTCCGAAACGCGATTCAAGCGTTTCAAAAGTAAAAGCAGGAGCAAAAATTAAGAAGCCAGTGACAATAAAGCGGGAGGTCCAGATCACATTCCACTTTCCGGCAAAAGAGTTGATGGAAGAATTCCGCAAAGGACTTATAGCTGCCAGATGCCCTGTTGCTGCTGATTGGAGCAAATTGACACTCTCATTTGCCAGTCAATATGAACCAGAGGTAAAGAAAGTCAGTAAGGCACTGAAACAGGATTACTTCATCAAGATCGAGGAT
Organism: ANME-2 cluster archaeon; assembly: GCA_014237145.1. Taxonomy (NCBI): domain Archaea; kingdom Methanobacteriati; phylum Methanobacteriota; class Methanomicrobia; order Methanosarcinales; species ANME-2 cluster archaeon. The sequence goes on along the minus strand of JAAXOC010000018.1, from coordinate 7,076 downwards.
ATTGCATGAGTTCAGAAAAACCGCTCATCATCCAGAGCGACCGCACTTTGATGCTTGAGGTCGGACACCCGGGGTACGTAGAATGCCGGGACTTTTTAGCTCTTTTTGCAGAGCTGGTAAAATCGCCAGAGTTTATCCACACCTACAGGGTTACACCATTGTCGCTATGGAATGCGGCAGCATTGGGTGTGTCGTTTAAAGAGATTGCCTGTGGTCTTGAAGACTTCTCGCGTTATGACATTCCGTCAAATGTCATTGTTGACATGAGGGAGTGGCATGAGACCTATGGTAAGTTAGTATTACAGAAAGCTGCGCATGATTGCCTAAAGCTTGAAGTGAAAGACTCCCGTATTCTGGAACGGATCCGTAACATTGAGTCATTAGAACACTTTTGGGTGGATAATGACAGTCTCCCCGGACTTTTCATACCACATGTCAGACGCGGCGATCTTAAACACGCACTGATAAAGGCAGGCTACCCTGTCAAGGATCTGTGCGGATATCTGGATGGGGAACAGTTCGATATAACTTTGCGCAGCATTGATCTTAACGGAGATTCTTTTGCGCTGCGCGATTATCAAAAAGATGCCGTAGACCTGTTTTATTGTGCTGGAGAGAAAACGGGGGGCAGTGGAGTGATTGTTCTTCCCTGCGGTTCAGGTAAGACGATCATAGGACTTGGGACTATTGCCCAGATATCAAGTCACACCCTGATCATCGCCACTAATAATGTCTCAGTTGCGCAATGGCGCGATGAACTTCTCTCCAAGACCCACATAGAAGAAACGGACATTGGCGAGTTTACAGGACGTGTCAAAGAGATCAAGCCGATCACGATCACCACATACCAGATGTTGACACATCATCGCTCAAAAGATGATTCATTGCACAACCTGGACATCTTTACCGAGCATAACTGGGGACTCATTATATATGACGAGGTACACATGCTCCCGGCTCCGGTATTTCGTGCAACAACAGCAATTCAAGCCAGACGGCGGCTTGGGCTGACTGCAACGCTGGTACGCGAAGATGGTAAAGAGGATGATGTCTTTGCACTAATCGGTCCCAAGCGATATGATGTACCGTGGAAGACGCTTGAGAGTCGCGGCTATATCGCTAAAGCCATCTGTACCGAGTATCGCGTTCCTCTTTCGGCTGAAGATGAGCTTGAGTATGCCCATGCTGATAAACGCGCTAAGTTTCGCATCGCGGCAGAGAACCAGCGCAAAACAGAGCTTGTATGTGAACTGCTTGAGAACCACACAGGTGAGAGCATCCTGATCATCGGTCAATTCATTTTGCAGTTGGAAAAGCTTGCCAGATCACTGGACCTGCCGATTATCACAGGTAAGACCAAACATGATGAAAGAGAGAAACTTTATGGTGATCTTAGATCGGGACGCATCAATATACTTGTGGTATCCAAGGTTGCAAACTTTGCAGTGGATCTGCCTGATGCCAGTGTCATGATCCAGGTCTCAGGTACATTTGGTTCGCGTCAGGAGGAAGCACAACGATTGGGGCGCATTCTCAGGCCCAAAGAGCAAACATCTCATTTTTACACACTGGGGTCAAAAGGTACCGTTGAACAGACTTTCGGGACCAAGCGTCAGCTTTTTTTGGTAGAGCAAGGGTACAGGTACCAGATCAGGTACTTTTGAGATTTCCAGACCGATAAAGATCAGGCCAGATGGAAGAGATTTTTTATGAATAAATGAGAGTGTGGAAGATACACATCATTACTGATACGCTTGATACGTACAGCCACTAGTGTCGAGTCAACCATACAATATTGCAACATATATAATCTGACACGGTTATATTTTCCAGTAATTTTCAAGACGCTGATTAACGCAGATTAACGCTGATTTAAGGTTGCATCTGCGTTAATCAGTGTTAATCAGCGTCTAGTGTGATTATTGAATAATTAGATTTTAGAATTGTACCCCATACCATTTATAATCCGACACTTTATGGTTGACTTAACACTAGGTATTACTAACATTACTCATCTTCGATCAGACACTTCCGGTTCCTCATTCAAATAAAATAGTATTTTTACGAGTACTTTTCTTGCTCTATTAGCAAGCTGCCTTGTTCTTTTTGGCTTTACCTGGTTTGGTTATTCACCTTTGACCTAGTTTTATTTGGGTATAGTATTTCTGAACCTAATCAGCAATGTAGGAATACCTAAAAGGAGGTAAGTTATGAAAGAAACAAAACAAAAAAAGAGTCTGAATACACTTGGAGTACATACAATGCTATTGATCATGATGATCATTTCGTTGATCATACCTGATGTAGCAGCAGAACTGGATGATACCAAGAAAGAGGAAGATGTTGAATTAACCAGTAATGGTGTAAGGATACTTGTAGCATCCAGTATCCAGGAATCACCTAATGGTGCAGAGATCGATTTTATTGATAATGAAGCAGGAAAAAGGTTCATTGTTAAAAATACCAATGCACCACAGTGCGGATCGTGCTGCTCCTGTTAAGAGGCGGTTTTCTTTTTTTTAATTGTATATATTTTAGTAAGCTGACTTGTTCGTTTTGGCTTGTTTGGGTTAGGTTTTTTACTTCAAAGCTAATTTTATTTGGGTATACTATTTCTAAACCTAACCGTCTATAAAATCATACCTTAAGGAGGTATGTTATGAAAGAAACAAAGCCAAAGAAGAGCCGGAAGGCTCTTGCAGTAAATATTATGCTATTGATCATGATCATTTCATTGATCATACCTGCTGTAGCAGTAGAGAATAAAGAAAAATATGGTATACTTGTCATCGCACACGGAAGCCCGAGCGAGGACTGGTGCGCCCCCGTACGGGATGCGGTCGCAGAGGTGGATCTGCCATATCCGGTCGAACTCGGATTCCTCGAGTTTGTACCCAACGAAACGATCAACGATGCTGCCGAGAGACTCGATGATGCTGGTGTCACAGAGATAATAGCTGTACCGCTATTTATTTCATCACACAGCAGCCATATCCAGGAGATCGAGTATGTGGTTGGACTGAGAGACACACTTCCGATGACAGCCGAGGACGTCGTTGTCGAGGGCGTGAAGATGGAGCGGACGGTCGCTCAGAAGGGCAATCTGTACGCAATATCCTATGTGTCGCTCGAAGCTGATACTGATGATAGTATGCAAGCGAATGGGCACCCGGGAGATGAAGAAGAAGAGGAACTTGTGCCGATCGATACCGATGCAGATATCATCCTGACCGGTGCAATGGATGACCACTGGTTAGTGGCAGGGATCGTGGCAGACCGCACGGCTGACCTGAGCGAGAATCCGGAAGACGAGACGCTCGTTCTTGTCGCACACGGGACTGATGAAGAGAATAACTTTGCCGGATGGGTGAACAGCACATCATCACTTGCCAATCAGGCACGATTGAAGTTGACGTACTGGAGCGATCCGGCGATCGGACTTGCAGGCACACAGGCTGCATTTATCCATCATAACGAGACGCTTCACCCTGAATTCACGCTAAGACCGATTGTTGATAACGCTGAAGGTCCTGTTGTCGTTCCGCTGATGGTGAGCGAGGGATACTTCACAGACAGTAAGATCCCGGGTTTGCTTGATAACCTGACTTATGCATACGATAGCAGCGCGCTTACGCCGCACCCGAATGTGGCAGAATGGATTGAGATGAGCGCGGCAAAGGAGAGTACTGACCTTGCGCTTCAGATATATGATGAAGGAGAACTTCTGGATATCACGCTGGATGATTTGGCAGAAGCACATGGACATGTCTGCCCGTGCGTTGCATCAGCATTTAAGGCGAGTCTGACTGCGTTTGAAGCGTGGGACAAAATTCCTGAACGTGGCAATCTGGAGATTGTCAGTGCACACCCATCTGATGGGCATAACGAAACGTTCGAGTACATCCTGGACTCAAGTGAGTATCTAACAGTCAATTTGCCGGAAGGTACTGATATCTTGAATCTCACCGAAGATAACTACTGTTATAGTTTCGTCGAAATATCGACAGGCGATATGGTTGTGGTCAGCGTGAAGGATGGTTTTTTCCCTGACGGGTTCTTTGAGATGAGAGAGAAGTGTAAGACAAAAGTTGCAACACCAGATGAGAAGTCTGCGTTCAAACTAATGAAAGGCGAGATAAAAGAGAAGATTCTCTATCTGCCGGCAGAGGAAGTATTTGAGGTTGAGTATACCGGTAGTGGGATGATATCTCCCGAAGAACTCTTCGAATCGCTTGACGGTGAATGGGCATTCAAGGGATCGATGGTAATCGACAACGAGACCATACTCATCAACGGTACAAGGACGTTTACCTCGACCGGCCCAACAAGCGCAGACTTTGTTGTTGAATATGCAATGGGCAGCGTAAAGGAGATTGAGACTGGCTCTGCATGGTGGGATAGTGAGAGGAAGCAACTCGCATTCAAGGAAGGCCATGAGATCGGATACTCCAACCTGACCATTAATGGCTATGAGAGCAGAACGGTTCTCGAAGACGGCATTCCGGACCTTAACATCTCTGAAGCGGTTGTATCAGAGGAGAGTCTGACCATTCTTGATGATGCAACACAGAGTATGGAGTGGAACGCGGTTAACATGAATGGTGAAACACTGATACTGGGCAGTTTAGAGATGACATTCAATCCAGTAGCCCCAGAGACTGCAACAACGCTCACAGCAGAGATCATTCCCGCAATCTCGATGACCGTCACAACGACAGGCGTTGACTTTGGGAAGGTCGGAACAGGAATGACATCCGGGAACCAGGTCATCACGGTTGTAAACACAGGAGCAAGTACTGCAAAGTTCTCTGCAATGATACTTGATGACAGCAACGGATTCTACAACAAGTCGCTCCGGTTAAACGGATTGAATATCGGTGGTTTCTCAGGCGTGGTGCCAGCAGACACGTCAGACTTCTGGTACGAGTTCGAGGTTGTGACAAACCTTGTGGTGCCTGACTGGGCAGGAGGAACATACGATGGAACGATCTTCTTTGTTGCACAGAGCGAGTAATAGGGGGATTATCCCCCTTTTCCTTCTTTTTTTACTGATCCCGCAAGTGGCGGGAATCGGTATCGGTGCATCACCTGATAAAATTGAGTTCGGCGAGGTGAGGGTAAAAGAAGGTGCAATGCGAGAACTGTATGTGGTCAATACCGATGATGAGGCTGAGCAGGTTGTGCTTATTGTAGAAGGAGTGGATCTCATCGTGAACCCGCAGGAGTTTGATCTTAGTGCAAAGGAAAGCAGGGTTGTAAGTATCTCGATAGACCAGAAGAATGCTGGCGAGTACAATGGAAGTATACTGATCATGACTCGTCCATCCGGTGATAACCCAGGTGGTCTTGGTCTTGGAGCAGGTGTGAGGGTTCCAGTCTCATTTGTTGTAAAGGATGAGATTTTCATCAAGACTCTTCGGGTAGTTGGAGGACTTTTGATCGCCATTGCATTTGTTGTGTTGTTGTGGATGCGACGTTCGAAGGTGTGAACGATGTTTCAGGTTTTAACAGTTAACCTGATTTTATAAAGTAAAAGAAAAGAGGTGTGATATAATGGATTGTGAATGCAACGGGAAATGTGCTAATTGCAAATGCAAGGAGCAGGCAGAAAGTGACGAAATTGATGAAGATGAGTGAAAAACTTCACTTGTTTTACAGAACAGGAGGTGCTATACACACCACTTTGATTTTGTTTTTTGGTAAGTGTATAGCATTTATTATTTTAATAGAGGAAGAGTGGAAATATGAGTTTTAAAAATAGGATCGGAGTAATACAACAGGTAATGTTAGACATAAATCCGGCCGATAGCGCCGCAGGTCCCAGTATGGAAACTGCATACGGATACAGGAGCCAAACATCATCGTTTGCTGCAGTTGCAGCAGCAGTTTTCAATATGCCTGGGTACATGGCTACCTATTCGTATCTTAATTCTGGTGGGGGATTGCATGGTGGTCATCCAAAAACGGCGATGAGAAGTCTATTATGTTCGAATATAGCTCTTGATGGGAATGAGAACTCTATGAAACCTGCTGCAAGGTTGTCTTTAAAGCAAGATTCAAACTAATTTTTGCAAACAGGACAATTGGAATGCAGACTTATTTATCGTGATCTATGAATTTGTCGGGTAATGTACGAATTAGGATAACCTAACAATGGTGATGATATGAGACATCTGGTACACAGGATTGTGAGATGTACCGCAGCCACCATAGCTGGCAGGAAACCAGCAACGTTGATGAACATCTCAAACGACAACGGCGGACTACTGGACGCATGGGATCGCAACAGGGCAGACATTTTTAGCAGATCTGAAATCGATTATTATGAGTTAAAAAGGACAGATAAAAATGCAATTGTACTATTCTTCAATCAAAATCTGTTGGATGAACTGTTGAGAAACAAATCCGTGAATAAATTCCTGTCTGAATGCGAATATGAGTCTGATTCCATCGACTATGTATTAGACATGCTCAGGCGCAGGTATGCCACAGTCGGATGCCCTCCTGAGATCGGGGTATTCCTGGGCATTCCACTGAAGGATGTTAAAGGATTTATGGGACTCAATTCCCTCCGGCATACAAAATACGGAATGTGGCGTATATATGGAGACCCAGTACTATCTGAAAAAAGAATGAACGAATACCGCTGTGCAAGGAACATGATAAGAGGACGGCTCATTTCAGGAGAGGATCCTGTCGAGATTATAAGAGGAAATGAATTCGGTTTTTTGAATAAACCTAAATTTATTCATGAAGATTACTTGCGTACCTAATGACACATCGTAATATCAAACCTGTAACCGTAGCTTCATCCCTTGCTTTATCTAACATAACAGCAATACCTTCCCGGAATGACCACAGTTGTATTCACAGAGAAGAACAAAGCCGCAGCCCAGATCGCAAAAATCCTGGGCAGCGGTAGTGTCAACCGCATATCTGTTGAAGGTGTCCAGGTCTACGATTTTAAGAAAAATGGTAGGCAGTGGCGGGTGATGGGGCTTGCCGGTCACATCATGGGATACGACTATCCGGAAGAATACCACAACTGGCATGCAGTTGACCCGAAAGTGCTCCTT
>JAAXOC010000017.1 GCA_014237145.1 ANME-2 cluster archaeon | reverse complement strand
TATCACTTTGCACCTTATTTACTATGGTATCAATGTCTATATTTTTAAAGTCTTTCTCAAGCTGTTTCGCCATATGATGATGTAATTTTATAATACGAGTATCGCATGTCTGTGCAAACTTCTAATTCAACATCTGTATTCTGAAGATCTTTTACCTCAGTTATTGTTGCATGCACTCTTGTGATCCAAAGAGTATGTGCTCCTAACTCTGTGATGTTATCATCACTATAAATCGCACTATCTGCAATGTGGTACACTTTGTCGTCCAATTCAAGATTCTTCTGAATTTTCTTGATGGTTTTCACTAATGTGGTTTTGTCAGATGCATTTCCTGAAAGAGTTTCTACAAAAAGCGGTATGCCTTCTTGATTACACACCATGCTCAATACATAACGTTTCAAATCCCATCGCATGTCTTTAGGGTGGCCATAAGTAATCTCAATAGTATTAAGTTCAGGATCACGATTCTCGTAATTTCCATGTAAACTGAAATTGGTTGTGTCGGTGTGCAGAATATGGTTACCGAATGGAACGCTTTTCATAACTTTGAGGACTATCTGATTGAAAAGTTCAGTACAACCATATTCATAGATTTTGTCCAGCGTTCTTCCAAGAACGTCGTCGTTTATGTGTTTTGGAAGAATTCCTTCTCCCAATAATCGTTCTGTTGGAAGGTTTTCAAAATAGTCGGAATAAAGGTACAGTCGGCTTTCGTTGAATCCCAAACCGTTCAAACACATGGCTTTGATCACTGCAGAATGGGATAAATTGTGATTTCGGTTTTTTGGTATGGTGGTGTCTATTAAGTCTGCAATATCAAGTTCATCAAACGTTCCGCTAACTAATCCTAAATGAGATAGTGCTGTAGTTGTTATGTTCATGTAGTAGTTCATCCCCTCAGATGAGTTTACTGATGAAATGGAAGAAGTAATATTAAAAAGATTCACTTTTGGAATTTACATGCGGAAAGTGAGATATATACCCATCAATAATAAAATGGTCAGATTGCTCGACAATATGATTATATATTAGAATCGACTAAATTCTATTACAAATTTAGTGGTGGTGATTACGAATGGCTGTAATTGATGAAGGCGAAAAGTATTTATGCAATATATGTGGAAACGAAGTTATTGTGACCAAAGTAGGGGGCGGAGTCCTGGTCTGCTGTGGAGAGGATATGGAACTTATAGAATAGTCCATAGAACATAAAATTGGAGGAATAAAATGAGCGAACACAAGAAGATAATTGAAAATATTGGGAAAAAAATAGGTTTTGAGCCTGAGGTACTTCACACGATAGGTGAACTTGACCCGGATTTCCTTCAGGCATACCATAAATGCGATAAGAAAATGCTTACTGACGGCGCCCTGCCTGCCAAAATGAAAGCACTGATGGCACTGGCTGTAGTGGCATCGCAACGCTGTGAGGCCTGCACTGTATCCCAGATGAGAAATGCAATGAAACAAGGTGCAACTAAAGGGGAGATCATGGAAACCATGGAAGTGATTTTCCTCACATCCGGCGCACCTGGCGTGGCTACATGCAGAGACGCATTAAAATTGGTGAAATAATTAAATGAAGTCAGGAAGAAATACGATACTATTTCTTTCTTTGATATTGGCCATGCCAATCATGGTTTGTGCACAAACCGCTCCAGGGGAACTCAGTTCAGACCAGTTCGAGGACCCCTTGAGTAGGTGTCAGGTGTGCCATGCTGAAATTTACAAACAGTGGGAGGGGTCCATGCATTCACAAGCCGAGTTAGACCCATACTACCTGGCACTGTCCGGAATGGCAAGTGAAGAGACCGACGGGCTTACCGACACATACTGTGCAAGATGTCACACGCCGATCGGGGTTGTGTCAGGGGAAGTCCCGCCAGTGGATGGATCAAATCTCAGTGAAATAGCTAAAAAGGGTGTTCAGTGTGATTTCTGTCACACAGTAACTGAGAGCGACGGCACAGCAAATGCAAAATTTACCTTAACACCGGATGGTACGAAGCAGGGACCGTTTGATGATTCAAGATCGCCGGCACATAATACCGAGTATTCCGAACTGCACACAAAAGCCGAGTTCTGCGGTATGTGCCATGATGTCAACCACCCAACAAACGGACTGCCCCTTGAAGCCACCTATACCGAATGGAAGAACGGTCCCTACGCAGCCCAGGGTATCCAGTGCCAGGACTGCCACATGACACCAGGCATCACCGGGTATCAGGCAAACCCTGGCAAGGCGTCAGGGATAGGCAGGGACCGCGAGCATATCTGGACACATTTTGGTGTGGGAGGTAACATATTCATGACCGAATACCTTGGTTCCAAGACCCATGCAGACATGGCAGTGGACAGATTGCAAAGGGCGGCACAGGTTAAGGTAATACCAGATGGATCAGTGGTTCCTGGTGAGTCTTATGAGTTCAAGGTTAGTATAAAGAACATCGGAGCCGGGCATTACCTGCCAACCGGCCTGACCGAGTCCAGGCAGATGTGGCTGGATATAACTGTGACAGACGGGGCAGGGATTGAAATTTACCGCTCAGGTGCCCTGGACGAACACGGTAATATCGACCCTGGGGGAGTAGTGTACCATACTGTACTTGCCGATGCCAAGGGCAACCCAACAGAAAAAGTATGGGAAGCTGAAAGCATACTATCAGACCATAGAATACCTCCTAAAGGTGAAGATACCGAGTCACATGGGTTTGTGATACCTGAGGATGTCAGTCTGCCAATTTCTATTAACGCTGTACTGAAATATCGCTCTGCTCCCCAGGAACTTATAGACCATTTGCTGGGCGAGGAGTTCGAGGTACCGGTGGTTGAGATGACACAGGATTCCAAGACCATTAGAGATGAAGATAAAAGTATACCCGGATTCCAGATAACGTTCCCTGTTCTGCTCGGGTTATTGTTACTGTTATTCAGCATGAGAGGAAACAAAAAATGACTGAGGAGACTGAAGTTAAACCTGATGAGACACTGGACTGTATCGGGCTGTTTTGCCCGATACCAGTCTTCAACACTACTGAGGCTATAAACACTATCAATATAGGTGAGGTGCTGGAAGTGCTGACCGACGACCCTGCCTCAACCCAGGATATTCCCAGATGGGCCAAGCGCACGGGCCACAAACTACTGAAATTCGAGGACCAGGGTGACAATTTCCGGTTCCTTATCAAAAGAACGAAATAAATAAGGAGATATGAAAGATGAGTGATGAAAAGATATTATATGTCCAGACCAGTGGTGTGAACACTCCCGAGAGGTTGTATTCCCCGCTGGTGCTTGCCCAGACCGCCAAGGCTATGGGCGTTGATGCAACAGTGTATTTTCTTGGGATGGGTATCACTGTGGTCAAGAAAGGAGAGGCTGAAAAAGTGCAGCTCGGGAGTTTCCCATCTCTTAAGGATATACTGGACCAGACTGTAGCAGCAGGCGTAAAACTGTATGTATGTGAGGCCAGTACCCAGTTGATAGGGCTGGACAGGGGTGAATTCATCCCTGAGGTTGAGATCGTAGGGGCGGCAACCCTCAACGACCTGGTGCTGGAAGCTGACGGCACGATGTGGTTCTGACCATGGTGAATGGTTTGACGGCCGTATACATGGACAATGCCTCAGGGGCATCTGTTGATAAACGTGTGGTTGAGGTCATGCTCCCGTACTTTGATTTCAGTGTGGGCAATCCGGCATCGCTCCATGAATCAGGTGTTGAGGCCCGTAAAGCACTGGGTGCGGCACGGGAGTCGGTGGCCGCACTTATAGGGGCAGATGATAAGGAAATTATCTTTACATCGGGGGCAACCGAGTCCAACAATATTGCCATACGTGGCGCAGTTCAGCGTAAGAAGAAAAAAGGGAACCATATAATAATCTCTGCCGTGGAGCATATGTCAGTGGTAAATACCTGCAAGGACCTGCAGCGTGAAGGTTTTGAGGTTACCACTGTACCCGTGGACAGGGACGGACTGGTGGACCCCGGACGCATCGCAGACGAGGTCACTGACCAGACCATCCTGGTATCATGCATGTATGCCAATGGTGAGATAGGCACTATCCAGCCTGTCCGGGATATCGGTGCTATGACCAGGAGCAGGGATATTCTCTTCCACGTGGACGCCGTGGCTGCTGCCGGTAAGATACAAATCGATGTGGTACAGGACAATATCGACCTGCTCTCCATTTCTTCCAATGACCTGTACGGTCCGAAAGGAGTGGGTGCACTATATATAAGGTCGGGCGTAGCGCTGCGTCCTGTGATGACAGGGGGAGGCCAGGAGCGGGGGCTGCGTTCGGGTTCTGAGAATATTTCAGGTATTGTGGGTATGGGAAAGGCATGTGAACTGGCAAAGGATGAGATGGAGAACGATGCCAGGCAAATGGAGGCGCTCAGGGAGAAGTTGATTGACGGAGTACTTGGCAATATGAAACATTCTTATATAACAGGTCACAGGACAAAGCGACTGCCGAACATTGCCAGTTTCAGGTTCAGTTTTATCGAGGGCGAGAGCATCATTATGAGCCTCAGCGACCTGGGAGTGGAGGCGTCCACGGGTTCGGCCTGTTCTGCAAAGACCCTGGAGCCGTCCCATGTACTTATTGCCATTGGGCTGCGCCATGAGGAAGCCCACGGGTCGCTGCTGTTGTCTCTTAACAAGTGGAATACGCAGGCAGAGGTTGACCATGTGCTTGCGAGCCTGCCGCCTGTGGTGGAGCGGTTGAGGGAAATGTCGCCACTGTACCAGGAGGATTGATCGTATGAGTTTTGAATATTCGGAAAAGGTAAAGGATCATTTCAGGAATCCCAGGAATGTGGGAACCATTAAGGATGCGGATGCCACCGGACGGGTGGGAAATCCGGTTTGTGGTGATATGATGGAGATACAGCTAAAGGTGGAGGATAATGTCATTAAGGATATCAAGTTCAAGACCTTCGGGTGTGCTTCTGCTATTGCCACCAGCAGTATGGTTACCGAGATAGCAAAGGGTAAGACCCTGGAAGAGGCACTGGAGATTACCAGGCAGGATGTGGCAGATGAACTGGATGGCCTGCCACCCATAAAGATGCACTGCTCCAACCTGGCCGCCGATGCACTGCATGCTGCCATTAATGATTACATGGAGAAGCAGGAGAAAGGCATCACCCAACTGGGTGAGGACGAGTATGAGGTTGCGGTGATTGGCGGTGGTGCTGCCGGGCTTGCGGCTGCTACTATATCCTCCTATGTGGGGCTTAAGACTGTAGTATTTGATGGCGGGCAGTGGGGTGGTATGCTGAACAAGTTCTGTCCTGATAAGTTGATAGAGAACTATCCGGGCCTGACCGACAAGATGACCACACGTGAGCTGACCCAGTCGCTGCTGGATGATGCCAGGAAGCAGGAAGCGAAGCTGGTCAATGAGCATGTGAATGATGTTGAAATAGAAATCGACAGTGATTTCAAGACCCTTACCACTGATTCCGGGACTTATAAGGCCAGGATGCTGGTGCTGGCATCCGGAAGTTCGCCTGTCAAATCCGGCATCCCTGGCGAGGAGAAGTTTGCAATGGATGATGGCGGCATATTTTACCTGACGGCAGACCCATCCAGGCTGACCGACAAGCGGGTGCTGGTGTACGGCAGGGGATACAATGCGCTCTCTACTGCCGGCTGCCTGGGGGGTATTGCTGCCAGCGTCACGTTGGCGACTGATGAGGCGTCGTTCATGGTGCCCGACCGGGAGATGGACAGGGTGAAGTGCATCGAGGGGCTGAAGATGCTGACTTCGACAACCCTGCTGGAGATACAGGGCGCTGCAAAGATTGAAAAGGCTGTGCTGGAAGACCAGAACGAGGGGGAAAGGGTGGAGATTATAGTGGATGCTGTGGTGCTGGCCACTGGGATGGTGCCGAATGTCGGGCTTATGGAGAAGCTGGGTGTGGAGGTGGATGAGTCGGGGTTTGTTAAGACTGATAAGTACCAGCGCACCAGTCTGGACGGGGTGTATGCTATCGGGAACGTGGCATCTGATATTGATCTGCTGGTTGTGGCCGAGGCGCAGGGGACGATTGTGGCGCATGATGCTTACCGGAAGTTGAGGGGTGGGTGATGGGTCTGTCCTTATGGACATATAGCCTTTACTTTATAAATAATCTACAAGAGGGTTGTTTTTTGGTGCGGAAGTTTTGTATTTAGTATCACAAGTTTTTTACAACTTCTAAATCCAATATTTCTTTACGTCTTTTCCAATCCGGCATAAGAGCGTCCATCATATTATAGAATTTTTCATCATGATTTCTATGTTTGAAGTGTATTAGTTCGTGTAATATTACGTAATCAATGCAGAATTTAGGAGCATCAATTAGTTCTGTATTTAGTAAAATTGTTTTTTTATTTTCAATACAAGAACCCCATCTGGCTTTCATTAATCGCATTGAAATTTCAGGTTTTTCTATATCGTATTTTTTAACTAGCTCATAAGTTCGTTCCAAAGAATCGTTAAATACCCTCATGGATTTTTCTTTATACCATTGCTTTATGAGTCTTGATTTTCGAGTCGTGTTATTTTTATCTTTAATAAACAGATTGAAAAAACCTCTTTGGCACTTAACACACTCTTCTTTAGATTCAATAACTTTCAGCCGATACTGCCGTCCCAGATATTTAAAAGTCTCACCGCTTACATATTCGCGATCAAATTTATTATCAGGCAAGGTTTTTTTGAAATATTCTTTGTTCTTTAAAATCCACGATGCTTTTTTTCTTAGAAACTGGTTTATTTTTTCAATTGGAACATCGTTATTCGCAGAAACCTCGACTAGTAAGTTGGGTTTTACATTAAGATTGATATTAGATACATTTTTTCTTGTAAGTTTATATTCGATCTTATGTTGACCATAAGTAATTTCGTGTTTTACCATCGTCATTACCTAAATCTTTTAACCGATATTGATCTTATTGTCTCAATTATCTTATCTATCTGATCAAATGGAAGTTCTAAATTATTTTCCTTTTTGAAGTCAAATAAAAGGTCATCAATTTCTTGAGCAATTCTGTTATGGATGTCGGTATTGTCCTGGAAATCAACTTTCACATGTTTGTCAATAATTGATTTTACATCTAAGGAAAGATCTGCTATAGGTTCATAAAGGTCTCTATCTTCGTTTATTTCATAGACTTGCTCCGTTATGACTCCATAAAATGCTTGAGCGTGTGGATCATTCTTAATATTTGAAGGATATATGATCCCAGAATCTCCTTTTCTGAAATCCTCTACAATTTCTTTCATTTTATCCAAGTATTCCCCTTCAGAGATTCTTGCTTCCCTATATGCTTGAAGAACTTCCTTTATTCTTTCAGAGAACTTTTTGTAAAAAGCAGGGTTTTCATCCCATTTTTCACTGATGCTTTTCGTCATTCTTGTTCTGATTGCATCGGCTTTTGCTCTTTTTGAACCAAGTCGTTCAAGTTCTTTTTCAAAATTTATTTTATCGAGAATATCCACCGGTTTAGTAATTCGGATTACTTCTTCTGCAGAAATGTAATTATCCATCAATTTTTGCATATGCGCTTCGTATTCTTTGTGGTCGATGCCATCAGAATATCTTAATTTAACCGCTTTTCTTAGTTCTTGGAAAAACTTTAAATCTTTCTTATATTTATTCAGTTCATCTTTGCTTAATGCATTATACACTTGTTCTGATTCAAGTGCAATTGACAAATACCTGCCAAAGTGGCTAAGTATATTGTAGAAATCATCTCTGATTTCATCATTTGCCAATAGAACCTCATATTCCTCAACATCTTTCTTGTTTTTCACAGGAATGAAGATGTTGATGAGGTCTGTATAACATTGTCTCAAAGAGCCAATTATGCTGATAACATCATATAAAGAGCCTTTTAAGTCTTCAGGGTCAAAGTTTTCAAAACCCGCTCCCGAATACATATCCAATGCTTCATCAAGGTTTTCCAGCAAACCCCTGTAATCAACGATAAATCCAAAATCCTTGCCTTCATACAGTCTGTTTACGCGGGCAATTGCCTGAAGAAGTGTGTGTTCCTTCATCTGCTTGTCCACATATAATACAGTTGCACGCGGAGCATCAAAACCTGTCAATAGCATATCAACAACAATTAACAAGTCAATTTCATCACCATTGACAAATTCATCTTTAATTGTGTCCACATATTTTTCCGCATCACCATATTTTTCAATCATCTTGTTCCAGAATGTTTTAACAAGATCCTTTGATTTTTGGTCAACAGCTTCATACCCTTCCCGCTCATCAGATGAGGAAATTATAACTTTGCAATTGATGTCGTCCAATTCTTCAAATGCTTCAAGATAACGAATAGCTTCGATTTTGCTATTTGTTGCAAGCATTGCCTTAAAATTGGCACTTTTTGTTTTGTAATTGTCAACAAAATGCTGGTTAATATCAAATGCAATCAGTGTTATTCTTTGATATGATGAAGCAATTTTACCAAATCTGCTCCATTTCTGTTTTACTTCTTCTTTTTGTTTATCATTCAGATTCCTTGTAATCATATCGAGTCTTTGGTCGATTGCCTTTTGATTGACTGTCTGTTCAACACTTTTACCTTCATAGAGGAGAGGCACAATTGTCTTGTCCCTGACACCATCGACAATTGTGTATTTATGAATCAACTTGCCGAACCTAATCATAGTGTTCTTTTCTTTTTTCATCAATGGTGTGCCTGTAAATCCCAAATAGCAGGCATTAGGGAAAACATTCTTCATCTTGATATTCATTTCCCCGTATTGTGTCCTGTGTGACTCATCGACCAGAACAAATATGTCTCTTGAAGTCGCAGCTTTCGTCTTTTTCGATGCAGTATCAAACTTATGGACAAGGGTTGTGATTACATCAGCATTGTTGTCTGCGATTAGCTTGATTAGATGATTGCCTGACGTTGCTCTGCTGGCTTTTAACCTTGTATGGTTGAAAGTATCGCGGATTTGCTTATCTAAATTTTTCCGGTCAGTAACAACTATCACTCTTGGACGCTCTGCGGGCAGTTCGGATAATATATATTTTGCCAGCATCACCATTGTTATGGATTTGCCTGACCCTTGGGTATGCCAGATAACGCCTGACTGGCGATTTCCGTCCTCATCGTTTGTGTTGATTGTCTTAATGATTTCTCTCACTGCGAAAAACTGCTGGTAGCGGGCAATTTTTTTCATATCCTTGTCATAAACAACAAAATATTTTGTTATATCCAGTAGCCGTTCCGGGTGGAACAAAGAAACAATATTTTCATCCTGTATAGTTGTTTTCCTGTTTTTAACAACTTCACTTAAGATATTCTGGTGCCATTTTTCATCCTGCTCGTTCCAGATCGACCAGAATTTTGCAGCTGTTGAAGTTGTGGCGTATTTTGTCTCGTTCTTGTTTGTCGCCATTACGATCTGGGTAAACTTGAATAACTGCGGTATGTAATCCCTGCCCTGGTTTCTTATCATCTGCGAGATTCCCTGCTCCATAGAGATAGATGCTCGCTTGCATTCGATTACTGCAAGAGGGATTCCATTGACAAACAAAACAATATCGGGTCTTGCGTGGTCTTTCGCATTTTCCCTTTCAACAGAGAACTCTTCAACAATATGATAATCATTGTTTTTGGGGTTTTCCCAGTCAATGAATTTAATTGTAAAAGACCTTTGTGTGCCGTCAGAAAGAGTCTCCTGATAAGAGCGACCAAGCATCAGGGTATCGTATATTTTTTCATTTGTCTTAACTAAACCATGAGTCAGCCCTTCATCAACATCCTTGATAGCCTGCTCAATGTTCTTATTGCTGAACTTGAGTTCTTCGCCTTTGTACTCGAAGGAGTTGAGTTTTTCAAGCTGTTTTTTTAGTATTGGTTTTAGAAGCACATTGTACAAGTTGCCCCTCATAGCTTCCGCATCTTTTGGAGCGATGATTTCATAGCCCAGATTGTTCAACACTTCCATTGCAGGTTTCTGGGAAATGTTTTGTTCATTGTAATCATAAGCGTTTGCCATTTTAATCTACCTCCACTCTTACTATTCCTGTGAGTAGCAGTTGCATAAGACCTCTTTTTTGCTCTTTGAGGTTCTCTAAATATTGTCTTAAATTGTTTAATTCCAAATTAATTTCTTGTATAAATTGTCCGATTTTCATCTGTTCATTGATTTTTGGAATTTGTATTTTAGTACTAAGCAATCCTTGAAGATCAAGATTTCTTCGTACAATGCTTGCTCCCTGTTCTGAATTAATTTTGTAAAACCATAGCATTTTAGAACTTTTAATTAATTCTTCAAAAAAAGCACCATCAACTTTGTCATAATTTATTTTGAATGTTTTATAAGCGGGAGAAACAAGTCCTATATTTGGGTATTTCAAAATATCTAAACTACCCATCCACAGATTCATTGTACTAAAAACTAATTCACCTTTATTGATTATCTTATAACCAATATTATCACTACTGGCTATCTGCTTTTTAAAATGATAAGATTGTAAACAAATTCCATCTTTTGTAACTGACAATATTTCATGTTGATTATTTTTAGCAGTAAAATCTGAAAATTCAACTATTAGATCTCCAATTTTAACCTCATCCCATTCATCAGTAAACTCCGGGAACCTCGTATCTCCTGTAAGAAGTTTCTGCATCAACCCTCTTTTGAACTCCTTTTTCTCTTCAATGAGTTTTTCTAATTGTCTGATAATTGCATCGGCATCACTTAATATGGTGGTAATGGCGTTTTGTTCGCCGCGGATGGGGGGAAAAGAAACATGAAGATCTTTCAATATTTGGGTGTTTAAAGATGCCATTGTTTGCCCAACCGCAACACTTCTTATTCTTTGTTTTGTAATTTCTTGATGAAAATGATAACTAAGATAATTTGGTAAAATATTCGCAGTTGTCACTCTTATTCTTAGTAAACGTCCTGAAAAAAGCCACCCATCCTCTGTTTCCCTAATCAAAGAGTTTCTATCAACAGAACCAACACGACTGAATACAATATCACCTCTTTTTAGGACATAAGATTTTAATCTATTTCTATCAAAATCAGATACCATTGGTAAATTATCATGCACAACTCCTTGTTCGCCCAAATGTTCAACGGTGATTATTGGTGTCCCCTCTTGCACATAATCTTTCTGGTGTAGGGCTGATCCAAAAGGACCTGTCTTTATATCGGATACTTCTGCTAACTTCTTCACCGCCCAATCATCTGGAATAATCCCCACCTTCGTCTTTCTATATCCTTCCGGGACTTCGCCTTTACGGATTCTCTCCATCCGTTCTTTAATTTCCTGTTTCATTCACTTTCCCCTGCAACAATTTTTTCTTGTGCTTTTTTTCTATCTCTTTTACGCTTTTTTCAGGCACTTCAAGTTCTTCCGGCATTGTTCCGCCAAGCTCTTCTATAGTCTGCCTTACTTTTTTGCCTACATCATGGTGGGTCTTGTTGGCGTTCTCTTTTCCCCTGATATTTTCGCGCCTTAATTTATCATCAGTCTGGGTTGCCCTGAACAAATTGGCTGCAAGCTCTGTGCTTCCCATATGATCCAGGATTTTTTCGTTTTTAGCAAGCCCTTTTCTTTTATGTATGTCTTTAACTCCAAGCCCCTTGTATAACCCCTGATAACCTTTGTTCTGAAATATTGCATGGTCTTTGGGAGTCACAACGCCCGACATATTCGCGGCTTCTGCAAGGGATTTATTATGGGTTCTCAATTCATTCCGAATAGCAAACCGTTTTTCATCTTCCATAAACGCTTCATCATTTTCGCGCTCCCTTGTCTTTACAGCAAAATATGTCTGACCCAGAGCAATTATTTTTTTTCTGGGATCTCCGTTTTGCACAATAAGATAACATGCATAACGCGATAACATGATATCATCGATATTTCTTTTTGTATCAGAACCGATCTCGACCATTTTGCTGACGTCAGCAAAATGGTCTCCGATATCGTTTTTTGCATTTTTGCAGGATTCCTTCGCCTTTTCAACTACATTAAGGAAATTGCGCCATTGTCCATATTCAAGAAGATCTTTTAAATCACGCGCATACCAAAATTCAACCCCCACTTCAGTATGTTGTTTTGCCCTTTCAAAATCGCTTTTTGAATATTTTTCCATATCCGGCATAAAACTCACCTACAACCCCAGTTCCTCAAGTTGTTTCTCCATTTTAACCTCAACTTCTGCAAGCTCATTTTTGATATTTGCAATATTCTGCTTAACTGCATCCATATCAACAGGCTCTTCCTCTTCAAATGTGTCCACATATCTTGGAATATTCAGGTTGTATTCGTTTTCCTTGATCTCATCAAGTGTTGCGACATGCGCAAACTTGTCAATATCTTCGTACTTCTCATACGTATCAACAATTCTCCGGATGTCCTCTTCCCTAAGATTGTTCTGGTTCTTCCCCTTTTCATAGTGTCCGTCATTTGAAGCATCAATGAATAGTATATCTCTTCTGCTTCGGTTTTTCTTAAATACCAATACGCATGCAGGAATCCCTGTTCCAAAAAATAAATTCGCAGGAAGCCCGATTACAGCATCAAGCAAGTTCAGATCAATTATCTGCTTTCTGATCTTACCTTCTGCTGCCCCCCTAAAAAGCACGCCATGAGGAAGGACAATCCCCATCCTTCCACCTTCTGCCAAAGAGTAAAGCATGTGCTGCACAAAGGCATAATCACCTTTTGATTTTGGGGGAACGCCCCATTCAAACCTTCTGTAGGAATCAAGAGAAGATTCCATTTTATAGTCCTTATCATCTCCACTTCCTGCAAAGCCCATAGCCCATTTATCAAGGCTGAATGGTGGATTGGCAACTACAACCTGGAACTTCATCAACTGCCCATCATCCAGGAACAGTGGGTTTGAAAGCGTATCCCCCCACATAACATTTGCATCGTCAAAATTATGCAAGAACATGTTCATCCTGCAAAGCGAATGGGTCTGCCCGTTTCTTTCCTGCCCGTAAACTGCAACCTTTCCGCTTGGAACTTTTTTTGCGGTTCTAAGCAACAGCGAGCCAGAGCCGCATGTGGGATCATATATTCTGTCATTCTCTTTTGGCTTTACAAGTCTTGAAATTAATTCAGAGACTTCGGATGGTGTGAAAAACTCACCGCCTTTTTTTCCTGCATCAGATGCAAATTTTGCAATCATGTATTCATACGCATCGCCGATTACATCTGCACTTCCGACACTTGAAGGTCTCAACTCAAGATCCTTGAAATCTTCAAGCAGGTGCTTTAGCATGCTGTTTCTATCTTTGGTTTGTCCAAGGATTGCCTCAGAGTTGAAATCTATATTTCTGAAAACACCCCTCAGTTTCATTTTATTTTCTTCTTCTATGTGTTCCAATGCTTTATTGATGACTTCGCCAACATTTGCATCGTTTCTTTTACTGTAAATATGGTCAAATGTTGATTTCTCGTCTAATACAAACCGATCCCTGTTTAAAGCGCGCTGTATTCTCTCTGCGTCCCCTCCATACTTCTCTGTGTAGTCTTCCAGATGTTCTTTATAGGTATCAGATAGATACTTTACAAACAACATGACCAGAATATAGTCTTTGTAGATTGATGAGTCAATCTTTCCCCTGAATGTATCACACGCCCTCCATAAGGTATTTGAAATAGTTGTCTTTGATGTTTTTGGTACCATAGTTAGTTCTCCATTATGATTTTATTTATGCTGGCTTTTGCAAGTTTTTCTTTTTCTTTCATTAAACGAGACAGTAACATTTTTTCCTCCACTTGAAGTTGATTAAGTTCAACAATTTTCTTTTGTACAGCGAATTGTTTATCGGGAATGTCAATATCCCTCAGGTGCGTTATTTTAATCAAGGGTATTGTTGCGCTGATAGATGATTTGAAGAAATTTTTTTTAATAATTTCAGAATTTAAGAATAATGCAACAAATTCCGGAATGAAATTTTGTTCTTTTAACCGGGTTATGGCAAAATTAGAAGGTATGACCAATCCTTCCTGGCTTTCATTTATGCAAATTGCTGTGTATGGGATTGTCAACCGAATAATGACATCTCCTTTATTTGTAAGATATTTATTTTCGAGTTTATCTTTTGAGAAAAACACATCCAGCTCACCATCATTGAGCCACCCTTTTGGGTCAAAACTTTTCAGGGTTAACATACGATACTTGTGAGCATCCTTATCTTTAGCATTAGCCCTTTTCCTCACAAGTACAAGCCCTGTTTGCACTTTCGACATGTTTATTAATTTCATCTTAATCCGTTCTCTTTTGATTAGTACAATTTTAAATACCTGTTAAGTTTAAATAGTTTACGCATATATTTGTACTAATGTAAAAGGAACTTGAATATACAAATGCTTTGGAATTGACAGTGTAACCTTCACCCCCTCTTTTCTTAAAACAACATGACTCCCCACTTGCCTATGAGGAACCCACCCTGCTTTAGAAAATGCCTTAATAGCCTTCATCCCTGAAATAATCGGAAAGTCCGGACATTAAGCAACCACATCAACTACCCTAGACGAAGGCTTTGTAATATACGACTGAATTTCATCTTCAGGCAGGGACTCCAAACATGCCTGTATGGCTTCCTTGATATTTTCTAAAGCCTCATCTACAGTATCTCCCTGGGAAAAACAACCCGGAAGACTAGTGTCAAGTCAACCATACAATATCGCTAGATATATTATCTGACACTGTTCCATTTCCCAGTTATTTTTAAGACGCAGATTTACACTGATTTACGCAGATTTAAGG
>JAAXOC010000016.1 GCA_014237145.1 ANME-2 cluster archaeon | reverse complement strand
GGCGTTTCGGACGGATATGGTTCAATTGATAACTATACTATGAAAATTACTGTCAAAGATGTAGTCTTCCCGTCACCAGTAATTTCAAATGTAAACAATGACGCTGCGTCCAATAATTCTGTTATGATTTATTGGGATACTGACATCCCCAGCGATTCTCTCGTAAAATACGGTACAACAGAAGATATTTCAAGTTTCAATAATGAAAAAAATGATTTAACATTAGTAACTAATCACTACATTGTCCTTAATAATCTTGAAAATGAGACTCAATATTACTATGTTGTGAACAGTACAAGTGCTTTCGATAAAAGCAATCAATCTGATGATATAAAAACATTTACCACAACCAATCTTTACGATGATATACCCCCCGTTATAAATGATAAATCTCTAAGTAAAACAAGTAGTGTCAACTCAGGTGAAACACTAACAGTCACTATCAATGTTATTGACAATATAGGAGTAACCTTAGTAACTGCCAGCAATAATGACATGGCCAGACGAAATGCCACTCACTGGAGTGGTACGGTTAAAGCCGATTCAACAAAAAAAGTTGATATAATCGCATATGATGCTGCAGGCAATACCAACACCACTAACCTTACCTATACACTCTATACTAGTAGTGGTGGCGGTGGAGGCGGCGGTGGGACCTCAGGTGAAGCCTTTGAGAACATAGTATGCACAGAGACAGACCGCCAGTTTGTAGGTAAGGACATGAATGTCAAATATAACTTTATACTTGAAGACAACTACGTGCAGCACATCGAGTTCACAGGCCTGACAAGTGCTGGAAAAGTAGCTACAAAAGTAGAGATACTTAACCATACCTCTACAATTGTTGAAAAAGACGCACCGAACATAGTATTTAAGAACCTGAATGTCTGGATCGGTAACTTGGGGTATTTCTCCGACAACAACGTAGAGAATCCAACCATCACATTCATAGTAGATAGATCATGGGTCCGTGACAATGACATCATCCTGAACACAATCAGTTTTTACAGCTACAACGACCGCACAACTATATGGGAAAAGATGTCTACCCAGAAAATTAGCGAAGACTCCACCAGCTATCAGTTCAAAGCCAGCCTACCCATCAGAGGAAGCCTGGGACCCATGGCAATATCAGGAAGGGAAGTAATAATTATCCCTACCAACGAACCCAATGCAGACCCAGGTGGATTTGGCATGATACCTACCCCCACCCAGAGTAATACTGAACAGTCCATCCCTAAAATAACACCGACTACCTTACCGGTCACATGGACAGGAATATGGAATGCAAAGGTACCCGGATTCCAGTTATTGGGAGCATTGATTGCTTTGACAACATTATACTTTATTTGCAAGAGGCGGGATTAGATAGTTGGGGCTATTTTTTGGTACTGTCATTTTTGGTTTTTGCCCTGATTATGTACCTTACCATCTTTTCTGCTATACTTTGTGAGAAAAAGCATGAAAAAAACGGATTATGGCCCTGGTAAATGAAGATTACATTAAGCAATAAATTAAAGTGTCAAACTTGGGATAGTGATGCAATGGGATTGCAGATATAATAATTTTGTCCCAAGTCCAATGAATACGATAAGTATTTTTATTATGAATATACTTATTGATATAGTTAATAGATTATTTAAGCATATACAATTATTAATATAATATATTCATTGGTGAGTTTAGAATTGAGTAAACAATACGTTATTTTATTTATAGTGTTTATGTTCCTTTTAGTTCCGGATGCAGCCGGTTCAGCTATGGATAGTCCGTACTTGCTAAATATCAGTATCAATTCTACTGAAGATTTGTCATTTGCCAATCATAACGAATCACCAATAGAAGGTAACTGGATCAAATTAAACGGCGGCACACCTGTAACATTACCTGCTTTGAATCTCATTTTCAATAGCGTAAATAGTAGCAATTATACGCTTAACGGCAAGGCAATAAATATCACAACCAGTGTGGATAATTATTCAGATTACCTGATTGAATATCCGTATTCCAGCCATTCCATATATACAAATGTAAGCGATAGCGATGAAGTGAATTTGAGTTTTTTTGGCTCAAGTCACTTTGCTGATCTTAGTATAGATATTTATCTTGTAAATTCCACCATTGATGAAGTATGGGATATATTCAATGATGTAATCGATGGGAATACTACTCTTATCCGCAATCTATTAAATGATTCAGAGGAAAGACTCAATTATTCTCTTAACGGTACCGGAGACAGTTCCAGTATAAGTTTCGGTTCTCAGCAGGCTGGTGATTATATAATATTAGTCCTGCTTAATTCATCTCACACAAATCCAAATGAATATTCCATACTTTCTGCAACTGCAGTTCAAATATTAAAGTACGAATCTGTAGTAACAGCGCCAGCAAGTGCAAAAACCAATAATATTGTGCCTGTTCAGATAGAACTTACTGGTGCTAATCAGAATTATACCTACGGTGCAATCCTGATACATAAGGACGCTTACGAGGCTACATTGAGATTTGAGTTTAATGGTACTGGGAAACAGACCAATCTTACAATTGATGGAGCAGATCTTATCGAGATGGGCGAACTTACAGGAATAAACCTTAGCAGCTTAAACACAACAAAGCTTCAGGAAATAATAGAAACTGTAATCGGTCCTGAAAATGGCACAGTAGCCTTTACAGATAATACAGATTCAATAAGTGCATCTTTTTCCCTCACTACCAACGACCTGAATACCGGTGATTACTACCTGCTTGTGGGTGCTTATGAATCTGGTGAAAGACTGGTAGCTTTCGACCAGAGTATTATCAACATCTACACTCCTTCAGATTCCTCCAATGGCGGTGGAGGCGGCGGTGGAGGCGGTGGGACCTCAGGTGAAGCCTTTGAGAATATAATATGCACTGAGACAGACCGCCAGTTTGTAGGTAAGGACCTTAATGTCAAATACAACTTTATACTTGAATGCAACTGCGTGCAGCATATCGAGTTTACAGGTCTGACAAGTGCTGGAAAAGTAGCTGCAAAAGTAGAGATGCTTAACCATACATCTACAACTGTTGATAAAGACGCACCGAACATAGTATTCAAGAACCTGAATGTCTGGATTGGCAACATGGGCTATTTCTCCAAAAACAACGTGAAGGATCCAACCATCACGTTCATAGTAGACAGATCATGGGTCAGCGACAATGACATCATCCTGAACACAATCAGTTTTTATTACCACAATGACTATACAAATACATGGGAAAAGATGCCAACCCAGAAAATTGGCGAGGATTCTACCAGCTATCAATTCAAAGCCAGCTTACCCATTAGAGGAAGCCTGGGACCAATGGCGATATCAGGAAAGAATCTGGTTTATGTCCCCACCTCTGTTCCCACCTCGACACCGATGATTACCCCCTCTGAGAATATTCTTGAAATAATTTCGAATGCAACAAATATTACTACATGGACTGAAATCTGGAAGACAAAAGTACCCGGGTTCCAGGCATTGACTGCAATTATTGCACTTATAACATTGTATATTATTAGAAATAGGCGGGATTAAATGGCTGGGGCTAGTTTTTGGTACTGTCGTTTTTGTTTTTGCTCTAATTATGTATCTAAGATAGTGAGGGATATTAGCTAAAAGCTGTGCTCAATCTCAGGACCAGTGTTGGAATTGGCTGAGAAGGGGGGGCTATTCCCACAGGACTGTTGGAGAGGTTAAGAGGTATTGGATATGAATGGTGAGTATTGAAATGGTGAGTATTGAAATAGTGGGTATTGAAATAGTGGATACATCAGAATATGTTAGATTCCATAAATCATACGATTCAATTGTAATAGTAAAGTGATATAATATCATTGGATATTTATATAAAATAATATTATATATGATGACCATTAAATATATAATATATTCAATCCTCGGATATCAAAATATTTATAAAAGTGAAATATTACATAATGGTGTTTAATATAAAATATAGATTATAAAATGGAGATGTATTAATTTCTGTGGTGATTGGTGAAGGATATGCATTTATTGATTCCAGTATTGCTTCCAGTGTTGAATTTTGGGAATAGAACTACAATAGGTGCAGGTTCTGAGGTTATTAAAAAGTGAGGGGAAGAGATGAGGTTATTTTCTAAGATTTATATTTTATTGATTTTTTTAGGATTGGTTGGTAGTTTAATGATTACCGTGGCAGCTCAATATGATATAAGTGGCTATGTTTTTGACAATAATGGAGTAGATTTACAGGGTGTTACTGTTAACAACAATACTAATCCAAGTATCACTAATGCTTCTGGATACTATATTTTTAGTAATTATGACAATACCAGTTATTCAATCATCAACATCACAGGTAAAGATAAAACTGCCCCTATCTGGGATCCAACACCAACTGATCAGAATGTCGATCTTGGAGTAAGTTTCAGTTATGACGTAAATGCAACTGATTCGAAAACAATAAACTATGGAATAAACGATACTGATAATTTTGCAATAGATTCTAAAGGTTTAATCACAAATACCACAATTCTGTCATTAGGCGTATATGGTTTGAACATAACAGCTACGCATCGAAGTTCTAATGAAAACTGGTGTATTATTTCAGTAACAGTTCAAGATGATACTGCCCCTATCTGGAATCCTACACCAACTGATCAGAATGTCGATCTTGGAGTGAGTTTCATTTATGGTGTAAATGCAACTGATTCGCAGACAATAACCTATGGAATAAACGATACTGATAATTTTAAAATAAATCCGTCTACAGGTTTAATCGAAAATAACATAATTCTGTCATTAGGCGTATATGTTTTGAACATAACAGCTACGGATTTAAGTTCTAATGAAAACTGGAGAATTATTTCAGTAACAGTTCAGGATGAAACTGCTCCTATCTGGGATCCTACACCAACTAATCAGAATGTCTATCTTGGAGTGGGTTTCAATTATGATGTAAATGCAATTGATCCACAGACAATAACCTATGGAATAAACGATACTGTTAATTTTAAAATGAATCCATCTACAGGTTTAATCGAAAATAACATAATTCTGGCATTAGGCGTATATGTTTTGAATATAACAGCCACGGATTTAAGTTCTAATGAAAACTGGAGTATTATTTCAGTAACAGTTCAAGATTATACTGGCCCTATCTGGAATCCGATACCAACTGATCAGAATGTAGATATTGGAATGAGTTTCAGTTATGATGTAAATGCAACTGATTCGCAGACAATAACCTATGGAATAAACAATACTGTTAATTTTAAAATAAATTCTTCTACGGGTTTAATCACAAATAACACAATTCTGGCATTAGGCGTATATGTTTTGAACATAACAGCCACGGATTCAAGTTCAAATTTAAACTGGTGTATTATTTCAGTAACAGTTCAACGCACCAGCGATAGCAGCGGTGGCAGCAGTGGTGGTGGAGGAGGAGGCAGTGGGACATCCGGTGAAGCCTTCGAGAACATAGTATGCACTGAAACAGACCGCCAGTTTGTAGGTAAGGACCTGAATGTAAAATACAATTACATACTTGAAGGCAACTACGTGCAGCATATTGAGTTCACAGGTCTGACAAGTGCTGGAAAAGTGGCTGCAAAAGTAGAAATGCTTAACCATACCTCGACAATAGTTGATAAAGACGCACCGGACATAGTATTCAATAACCTGAATGTCTGGGTTGGCAACATGGGCTATTTCTCAGAGAACAACGTAAAGGATCCAACTATTACCTTCATGGTAGACAGATCATGGGTCAGGGACAATGACATCATCCAAAACACAATTAGTTTTTATAGTTACAATGACTACATCAATACATGGGAAAAAATGCAAACCCAGAAAATTGGCGAAGACTCCGCCAGCTATCAGTTCAAAGCCAACCTACCCATTAGAGGAAGCCTGGGGCCCATGGCAATATCAGGAAGGGAAGTAATAACTAATCCCGCCAGCGAACCCAATGCGGACCCGGGTGGACTTGGCATGATAACTACCCCCTTCCAGAGTAATACAGAACAGCCCACCTCTAAAATAGCAACGACCACCTTACCGGTCACATGGACTGGAATATGGAAAGCAAAGGTACCCGGATTCCAGTTATTGGCAGCATTGATTGCTTTGATAACATTATTTTTTATTAGCAGGAGGAAGGATTAGATGGCTGAGGCAAATATCAAGTTAGATGAAGTATTAGCAAATCCATTATTTAGAAAAGCACTTCACATAAGTGGAACTGTCGTCTTTGGTTATATTCTATTAAGGTTTACCTTACTCATTCTTGATACCACCCATCTGGCAACCACATGGCTTGAGACACATCAGGACACAGGTTTTTTTATCATAATCCTGGTATTTGTTTCTTCAATTTTATTAATGGATCATGTCATCAGTTACGCACGCCGCAATTATGGTGAAGATAAATATTCAATCATCGATGCCGGGGTAACATTTGCAACATCAAACATCGAAAAATATGAAAGTGAATCACCAGAAACAATTAAACCACTAATACAGAAAATATTAGCACTGTCATCCACAAAAGAAAATAAAGCACCTGAAATAGTCAAACCCAGGTCAAAAGTATCTGATATAATTGCCTCTGAACTGTCTGTTTTATCTCAAAAGTACCAGAAAGAAGAACCAGCAAGTCCTGAAGTAGCAGTAGAGGCAGTGAAACAAAAACCTGTTGAAACACCGGCGCCCGATGAAACAACAGCATCCATTAAAACGCCAGCACCCATTAGAACACCAACATCCATTAAAACGCCAGCATCTATTAAAATACCAGTACCTGATGAAACGCCAGTACCTGATGAAATACCAGTACCTGATAAAACACCAGTACCTGATAAAACACCAGTAACCGATAAAACACCAGTACCAGATGAAATACCAGTACCTGATAAAACACCAGTAACCGATAAAACACCAGTACCAGATGAAATACCAGTACCTGATAAAACACCAGTACCTGATGAAACGCCAGTACCAGATGAAATACCAGTACCTGATGAAATACCAGTACCTGATAAAACACCAGTAACCGATAAAACACCAGTACCAGATGAAATACCAGTACCTGATAAAACACCAGTAACCGATAAAACACCAGTACCAGATGAAATACCAGTACCTGATGAAACGCCAGTACCTGATAAAACACCAGTACCTGATAAAACACCAGTACCCGTTAAGGAACTAGAATTTATTGCTCAAAATGTAATAAAAAAAGAAACTCCAATAGCTAAAAAAGAGGGCGATATACGTGAATTTTTAAAAGAATTGATCGAGAGACCCATTGCAAGATCTGAAACAATCCACAAGGACCGTTCAGAAAAACAATCCACTCTTGCATCAACATTAGCTGAATTCCACAAATCTTCTTCACAGGAAGATATGATTCAATCCGGAGAGCCCCTTGTAAAACCCACATTTAAACCCGGAGCAACAGATAAAAAAGAAGAAACTGAACCAAAATCTGGAACTTCTGAGATACCTGAATTACTACAAGAAATAATTAAGAAAGCCAAACCTAAGAATTATGACGATTCAAATGTAATATTTTCAGATACAGTCCCAATTTTAGTGATGAAAGGCAAAAGGGTGGTCAAGGCATTTGAATCAAATCATAGTATCACTATAGTAGACTTCAAATCAAAGACGACACAAAAAAATGTTAAGCTCACAGTTGAATCCTTGAATGCCCCATTCCAGGAGGCTAAATCCATCAAAGATGGGGTGGTATATGAATACAATAATATCCATGTCAACCTTGACAATGAATATATTGATAAATCTGCAGTTAGATTCAAAGTAAAGCGGGATTGGATTATCAAGAATAATATAAACACAATGCAGTTGCAACAGTACATTAACGACGATTGGGTAGTTTTACCTACCACGGGAATTGGTCAGGATGCAAGGTACCTGTTTTTTGAAGCATATATTCCGTCATTCTCTTTTCCCTTTGCTATCGTGGGAATGTGAACAGGGCACCGATATTGTCGAAAATATTTTGCAGGGTATCTGTGGGGTTTATCCCTGTCACGTTCACTATCACAATAACCCCTATGATCGTACCCAGCACGCTTCCCAGGTTTGCAAGTGCAGCCACAAGAAGCACGCGGAACAACCTGTTGTTAAGCATCTCCTGAATGGTTTCAGCATCCATTATCGACCTGAAATCGTCTGTAGTTGGTGTACGCTGTTTTGCTTCCATCAGTCCGGCAAACCAACCTGCAGCCATCATAGGGTTAAGGGATGTGAGCCATGCCACCAGAAAAGCTGTAGCAATGGATTTAGGGTGACCCCTGGCAAGGGCAGCACCGGCTGCGCTTAAGACACCGTTGATGATAAACCAGTATCCCATAGCTACCAATAACATGTAGGGAGATATGGCACCTTTTATTATGCCGAGAATAACTAAAAGAAACGTGGCAAAGGCAAGGGCAACAAAGGTCAGCCCAACTATCTTTGTAATACTGAATCTCTTTTTAGGTACATCTAACAGTTGTTTAATTGGTGGTAAGGTATCAGGATGTTCAAGATATCTTTGTATACCTTCCCTATGCCCTGCACCTACTACTGCCACCACACGGCTGGACTTTGCGGCATCCAGCAGGTTTGCTGAAATATATGCATCTCTTTCATCTATAAATACCCTTGCAGCCGAGGGTGCAAACTTACGTAATTCCTCGATCAACTGGGTTACAACATCCTCTTCGGTAACAGATTCAATATCAAGTTCTTCACCCTTGAACCCCAGGGCTGCAGTAAGCATAGCCCCGGTCATCTTGAGTTTTTCCCAGATGCTCATGCTGTGCCAGAACCGCTGAAGTGTTATCTGGATATCCCTGTCCACAAGTACGATACGTGCGCCTGTGGATTCGGCTTTCTTGATGGCCTGCAGCATTTCGGCCCCGGGGTCGACGCCCAGATCATCACCGATCTTCTTCTGTACATATGCCATAAGCCAGTGAACCAGGAAATAATATGGTTTCCCGCCGCTGA
The DNA here is from genome assembly GCA_014237145.1 of ANME-2 cluster archaeon. NCBI lineage: Archaea > Methanobacteriati > Methanobacteriota > Methanomicrobia > Methanosarcinales > ANME-2 cluster archaeon. Next base: position 7,456 of record JAAXOC010000016.1, on the reverse strand, counting down.
GAACATCCTTGGCTGATAATTTTTTTGTTACTACCTTTTCAGTCAGCGCCTGGTACCGGGCAGGACATAGTTCAACAGCCACAACATCGGGACGTTCACGGTCTATGGTTTCCTCTACCTCTGCCACGCTTTTAGTAGACACATGGGCTGTGCCTACTATGATTATATTTTCTGCCGGGTTGTCAGAAATAGGTCTGTCAACTGTATCAGAAGATATGTTGATAGAGTAGTTGATGGTGTAATCATTTTCGTCTTGATTCATTAATTCACCGGTAATATCAGGATTTTTACTATGGTATAAGGAAGGTATTAATTATACTGCAGATACATATACCTTCCATCGTTTGAGTTAATCTCGTTCGCTTATTAGATTTATCTGGTTATGAAGTGGTTTCCATGGGCAAAAATCCCGTTGCATAGCGGTAGGTCTTCGTAATGAATCTTTCTAAAAAGCCAAAGCATGTTGAATCCTGAAATAATTTTGTCCCAAGACCATGTTGTTACTTCCGTAGCCATGGCTTCAAGATTGGCTTGTAACTTCTTAAATCATCTACTCCATTCTTAATTGAACACTGTATCAAACACGGGTTTCCAGGCCAACAAGACTACCCCAGGATAGTACCACAATTATTTAGTCCCAGAAATCTTTATCCTGCCCTACCCTAAAATTACCCTTATGCTTACATTCATCGGCATTGGCCTCTATGACAAAAAAGACATATCTGTCAAGGGCCTGGAAGCCATCCGCCGCGCAGATCACGTATATGCCGAATTCTATACCTCAGCCCTTATGGGCACCACTGTCAAGGAAATGGAAGCCCTCTATGGCAGGGAAATAACCGTACTGGACCGTGAGGACGTGGAACAGCAGCCCGAATGGCTACAACGTGCCCTGACTGAAAAAGTAGTCTTCCTCACAGGCGGCGATGCCATGGTCAGCACCACCCACGTAGACCTGCGCATGCGGGCCCATGAACTGGGTATAAAGACCTCCATCATTCATGGCTCATCTATCCTCAGCGCCGTACCAGGCCTTACCGGCCTGCAAAATTACCGCTTCGGTAAATCCACCACAATCCCGCATCCGTACACCCATAAAGACAGGACCATCATCTCCAATACCCCCTACGATATCATCAGGTCAAACCTGGATAGTGGCATGCACACCCTGGTCTTCCTTGATATCGACCCGGAAAAAGGATACATGACCATCAACCTGGGCTGTGAACTCCTGATGGAAGTGGATTCACAGCAAGGCAAACCGGACCTGGAGCAGCGCTTAACTGTAGGTGTGGCAAGGGCCGGCTCCCCATCACCTGTAGTCGTAGCCCTGCCCTTAGTTGAACTGGCACATTACGACTTTGGCAGCCCCCTGCACATACTGGTGGTTCCGGCAGACCTTCATTTCATGGAAGCAGAAGCCCTGGTTAAACTTGCCGGTGCGCCAGAAGAGATACTGGATATGGCAAAATAAAATGAAAATATGCATGTGACTTGTTTTTTTTATCAGGTCATACCTACAATCCATAAGGTCACTTACAATTCATCAGGTCACACCTACAGTTTAACCTGACCTTCGCCTGGCAAGGGCACCTCAGAAAAATCCTCCGTCCCTGATTCTTTTAAGTCCCTGCTGTTATACTCATGTTCCATTATGCCTTCCTTGAGGATGATCACATAATCGGCAGAATTCTTCAGGGCAACAGACAGCCCGGGCTCGGCACCGAATAATATCGTCTCCTTGCCGTGCTCATTGGCCTTTGACAAGAGGGGTTTGAAATCCGCATCCCTGGTCACCAGTGCAATTGTATCGATCACCGGACTGAACACCAGTTCCATGCCTTCTACAGCCAGCCTTACATCTACATCACTGGTACAAATGATAGGTTCAAAACCCTGGGTCTCAATTGCTTCCACCAGTTTATCAGATGCATACTGGTTCAAAAATACCCTGCCTATCTTGATACTGCCATAATCCTTGAGAACATCCCGTATCTCTTCCAGGTCGATCTGGAACTCTTTTCTTAGCATATTCGGTCCATCTACGAGCAGGGCGATCTTACGCCGCCCTTTCTCCTTCTTGGAACCAAGATAATTGCGAATTGATTCAAAACCACTTTTCATAGGCTTCATTTCTAATCCCCTAATAAACTATATATTGGATATATGTACTAATAAACTTGATAATTGAAAGGAATATACACAATTTTAAATAAGTTCCGATTTTATTTCATTGTTTTTTCAGGTCAAAAACCCATCGACTTACTCCTGGTGCCACATTACCACACCTGCGATAGAAGACCACATCAAACCCATTGTCCCGGTACTCTTCCAACAGTTCCTGGATCTGGTACTGTTTCTTGAACGTATAGAAATGCACAATTCCTCCCTGTTTTACAAGTCCGGATATCTCATACAGGAAATGGTCCATCCCGTAAGGAATAGGAAGTACAGCCCTGTGGAAACTGTCCCTGACCATATAAGGGATACGGGATGCATCCCCGTATATGATGGATACATTTGTATCGACCCGGTTCAACTTCACATTCTCTGCCAGCCACCTGCACGCCTTTTGGTTCTTTTCAACAGCCACAACACGGGCACCCCGTGAGGCGGCGGGCACAACATAGGGACCCACACCGCAAAATGGTACCAATATAGACTCACCGTCCCTGACCTGGGATGCTATCCTGAAACGTTCGTAAGAAAGATGTGGGTTAAAAAAGACCTCATTTACATCTAACCGGTAGCGAAACCCGTATTCCCTGTGTTCGGTCCTGGTAGTAGTACCTGATAGTGTCTCATACCTTCCAACCCTGTCCTCCCCGGCAAGCATGGATACTTTGTTAAGCACTGTCCCTATGTTGCAGTGTTTTGAGATAATTGCCTGTGCTATTTGTGCTTTATAATCATCCAGTCCTGGCGGTATAGAGATAATCGCTATATTGCCGATTACATCAAAACTGTTTGGCACCAGGTGTGACAACGGTTCAGGTACTATGCATTCCATACGGGTTTTCAGGGTCATTCAACTTGCTCTATACTTTTACAGCCCTATACTTTTGCAGCCAGATATATTAGTTCCATCCAAAATTAGTTGCATCCAAATGATTTTATTATAACAAAACATCAGGTAGTTCGATGAAATTATCTGACGATATACGCGCTCAATTGAAATTTGATGATAAAGGGCTTATTACTGCCATAGCCCAGGATCATGAGACGAACGAGATACTCATGCTGGCTTTCATGAACCTTGAAGCCCTTGAAAAGACAGTAGAGACGGGTAAGGCTCACTACTTCAGCCGCAGCCGGGGCAAGCTCTGGCTCAAGGGCGAAAGTTCCGGTCATGTGCAGATCGTACACGATATGTACATTGACTGTGATGCCGATGCTGTACTGATGAAGGTTGAACAACTTGGCGGCGGTGCGTGTCATATGGGATATAGATCTTGTTTCTACCGCACGCTTGAAGGCGATGTGGTAAGCGAGAAGGTCTTTGATCCCGAAGACGTATATTAGTCCGGAAAGATGGGGGGAGGGGATTTGAAACTGGTACTTGATACAAGTGTGATCATTGGAGGGCGTATTACTTCCCTTATCGATGCAGGGGAATATAGGGATTCTACCATAATCGTGCCCGAGGCTGTGGTGGCCGAGATAGAATCGCAGGCAAACCGGCACCGTGAGTCAGGGTATAATGGACTTGAGGAACTGGGCCGGCTTAGGGAGATGGCGAATCTCGGCATGATCGAACTCGAATTTGCAGGAAAGCGGCCGGGTCCCGCACAGGTGGAACTGGCAAGAACAGGAGAGATCGATGCTATGATACGGCAGGTTGCACTCGATTGCAGTGCCACCTTCATGACAGGGGATCGGGTGCAGTCCATGATAGCTGATGCCAGGGGCCTGGAAGTGATATTCCTGCCTCCTGAAAAGACCGAAGCCAAAGCTACTGCCATAGAGGAGTTCTTTACACCCGACACAATGTCAGTGCATCTCAAGGACGGTGTGGAGCCACTTGCTAAAAAGGGTTCAATCAAGGATATCCAGCTAGTCAGGATAGGTGATACTACCAGCACTGAGGACGAACTTCGGTCAATGGCCAGGGAACTTATTAAAAGGACAAGAAGGGACCCTGACAGCTTTATAGAGATGGAATACGACGGTGCGACAGTGCTCCAGCTTGGGAACATGAGGATCGCAATCGCCTCCCCGCCCTTTTCGGATGGCATGGAGATCACTGTGGTGCGCCCGGTGGCATTTGTGTCAATAGACGACTACAGGATGGCAGGGGAACTAAAGCAGCGATTGGCAGGCCAGCAGCGAGGTGTACTTATAGCAGGTCCGCCAGGGGCTGGAAAATCCACATTTGCCGCAGGGGTGGCAGAGTTCCTCCAAAGTTGTAACAAGATCGTCAAGACAATGGAATCACCCAGGGACCTGTCAGTAGAAGATGCAATCACCCAGTATTCGCCGCTGGAAGGGAGTATGGAGAAGACAGCAGATCTGCTGCTGCTTGTCAGGCCTGATTATACTATTTACGACGAGTTGCGCAAGACCACGGATTTCCAGGTGTTCGCTGATATGAGGCTGGCTGGAGTGGGCATGGTGGGTGTGGTTCATGCAAATAGACCTGTGGATGCTATACAGAGGCTTATCGGCAGGGTGGACCTGGGTATGATACCACAAGTAGTGGATACGGTGATATTCATTGAGAGAGGGGAAGTGGCCAGTGTGCAGGATATAAAGTTCACTGTTAAAGTACCTCATGGTATGACCGAATCCGACCTAGCTCGCCCGGTGATCGCGGTGACGGACTTTGAGAGCGGCAGGGCTGAGTTCGAGATATATACATACGGTGAACAGGTAGTGGTAATGCCCACTGCCAAAACCCGGGAGACTGTCCCCTCTGCGTGGGGACTGGCTGCAGAACGTATACGCGACGAGTTTCGCCGTAAGGTGAACGGGCCTGTTAAGGTTGAATTGAGCGGGGATAACAGGGCCACCTTGTGGGTCAATGCTATTGACATCCCCGAAGTGATCGGCAAGGGTGGCAGGAACATCGAGACGATGGAAAAAAGACTGGGTATCCATATAGATGTTAGACCCCTGGACAGCACCCAGGTGTCAAAAGGGAAGGAATCAGGAAAGATAATGGTTCCTGAAATCTCAATGAAGAATAAACACATTATATTGAAATCGTGTGGAGTGGCCGGGACGGACGTGGAAGTGATGGTGGAGGGAGAACTCATCTTTACTGCTACTGTGGGGCGAAAAGGTGATATCAGGATTGTCAAGGACTCTGATATTGGTGATAAATTACAGAAAGCATTACGTGATAAACTTAAAATCAGTATCCGAACACTCACCTGAAAATAGATATATAGTAACTACAATATACTTTATTGATATTATGATAAATTTTTGTACAAAGTGTGGGGGAAAAATGAACCTGTTCAGGTATCCATCACTGAAAAGGTTTGACCACCTGGGCAAAAAACTCTTAATTTACAAATGTATTGAATGTGGGCATGAAGAGCAGTATGCAGAATAATGCTGTTAATTTTTTCAAAAAAACAATCTGTGCGCTATTTCTTACAATTGATGTTAAATAATAAATATTATTAAAAAAAATACATACAGCTGGAAATGAAATTAGCTGCAATCACTGGTACCGTATAGTTGTCTCCAACCATTACTGGACTGTATAGTTTTTATGAGAATACTGCATAAACCTCTTCGTGCGGATGCACAACGACTCCACTTTTGGTAATATCGTAGGGATGGATCTTCTTGCTGTGGTCAGAGCCGCGCATCTTAAATATTTCAAGGCTGCGCACCCTTACATTTTCCATCCTCTTGTAATACAGGGCAATTGTCCCCTCGGTCACGAAGTTCTCCACTCCGAAACGGCTGGGATGATCATCATCCACAACTTCGGATGTCATGATTGAAGTCAGGCCCAGTATTTCCAGGGTGGTGGATAATTTTAACAGTTCCACACGTATCTTGGCCGGGTCCTGCAGATAGAATCCAATGGACGTAGTTGAATCTATTACTGCCCGTTTTGCATCGATCTCTTCCTGGATCATAATGATCTGATCCATCATGGAACGCATGTCAAAGGGTCTTACATCAACGTATTTTTCCTGTGACGGGATACCGATCTTGGTGGACGCCGCATCAATAATGGCAAGTTTTCCATCATCCTCCAGGGCCTTCAGGTCCCAGCCGAATGCTTTTGCATTGTCCCTGATATGTTCGGGCCGTTCCTCTGTTGCTACTATGATGCCGTTCTCATTATATTTGGTGATGCCGTTGTAAATGAATTGAAGCGCAAGAATGGATTTTCCAGCCCCTGAAGTTCCTGATACCAAGTATGTATGGTCCCTTAACAGGCCGCCTCCACAAAGCTCATCAAAACCTTCTATCCCGGTTAGAACGCGATCCAACCCATCATTAGTGTCCTCTGTATTTTCTTCCATTATGATTCACCCGTTGATTTTATAATTAGATAATAACACTAACTACATATATTCATTATGATTATGATAATATCTTAAGTTATCCCATGTATTATAGTTAATAGTATCCATTGAAATTAGTTGCGAATATTAAGATGTGAACGCAGGATGTAAATGGATAATTATTTTCATGTAATGGCCGTCTCAAAAAATATATTTAGACCATTATACTAACATTTATATCGTATAATATTAAATTTTGTATCCTATGGATAATACAATAGTCAAGTCTTCTGGTGAAACGGGTTTTGTAAATACCCCGGATACACAGGACGATGATGTACAATCATTAAATAAAAAGATCGAGCAGCTTGATGAGCAGAACGACCAGCTCCAGAAACGACTACTTGATGCTGCTGTAGCCAACAGCAATTACCTGCAGACCATACAGAAACTCAAGGAACAGGTAAACCAGTTGAAACTACCACCCCTGTTCATTGCATCAATAATGGAAGTTATCAATGATATGGCACTGCTGCGCCAGCATGGCAGCAACCAGGAAGTTATCACCCGCATCCCGCCTGAAATAGCAGATGAATTACAAGCCGGTATGAGGGTTGCGGTGAATAACAATTTTGTGATTGTGAACTTACTGGCAAAGCCAGCCGACCTAAGGGCCAGGGTCATGGAACTGATCGAAGCACCCAATGTGGATTACAGTTCCATAGGCGGGCTTGACCAGCAGATCCAGGAAGTAGTGGAAACAATTGAGCTCCCGCTAACCGATCCGGACCTGTTCAGGGATGTGGGTGTGGAACCACCAACAGGTGTACTTTTATACGGGCCGCCCGGCAGCGGTAAGACCCTCATTGCCAAAGCGGTGGCCAGCCGGGCTAATGCAACATTCCTCAGGATGTCAGGTTCTGAACTTGTCCAGAAATACGTAGGAGAAGGTGCAAGGCTGGTACGTGATGTGTTCCAGATGGCAA
>JAAXOC010000015.1 GCA_014237145.1 ANME-2 cluster archaeon | reverse complement strand
TGTGAGACATTAGGTAAAACGTGTGCTACTGCACCAATTATCGCACTATCTTCATCGGAAACAATTTTTGAAATATCTCCATTAGGTATGCGAGATTTAATTCTATTTATAAGCGGAACCAATTCAAGATAACTTGGCATAATGTTAGTTATCTGGAAATCCAGGACGACTTTATCTTCTGTAGCTACAACATAAATAACTTTATACCTCAGCCTTTTCCACTGTCGGTTGGTTAATTCTTTTCCCAGTTGAGCTTCGATATAATTTCTCCATCCAGTTTTAACCCAATGTCCATCGATGTGCAATACTCCATTGAAATCAATATCCTGACTTGTCAGTTCCTGGGCTGAGATTTTGCCTTGTTTTTGTTCGTATTTCCACAAAGTTGTTGGACATGGTGCTCTTCCTGATGTATCAGTTAAGCCCTCTGTGAATATTTCACCAGTAATGCGTGAATTCCATAACGTGCACCTACCGTCGTATCTTACACATTTCATTTTTTCATTGTATTCATCGCTGTAATTTGCTGATCCGGTAACACCTATTAACTTGTCATGGTGGTATTTTTTGCAGTCTGGATTTGAACATATCCAATATGTAACTGGGCATCGTATGATGCCATAGCTTGAAATTGCGAATCGATCATAGTATTTGTTTGGTTTCAAGGAACTTTTACAACAGGACGTTAAAGAAGAATTAAAACCGTTTTCTCATGAAGCTATTAAAGAGGTCATTCCAACTTATTACAAAAATATGAGACCCGCGCTTCCTCAATATGAAAGACGTATCACAGCTCTTAGGGCAGAAAAAGACATATTTTCTATAAATGATGATGCTCTGACTGAATACACCTAAATTGTAAAGGATTTAAGCGATATCCGACAAAAAATAAAAGACAGTGTAGATGCACTTGTGGAATATGATTCTAAAAAGAAAAACGAAAGCCAATTGCTGGATTTGAGGAATATTGGTGTGGGTGTTATCGTTGGGTTAATAATCGCTATTGTAAGCTGGGTTTTAACATCATAACCTAAGTTAAATTAAATGTGCAATATCAAAAATATATAAAATGACAAAGATGATAAAAATGACCGGAAATCCATTTCACTGCACTGTAATCTTAAAACCCGCCCCCACCTCGAACAAATAAACTACAACACCTGGGCGCAACTCGAACTCAAACAAGAACTGACCGGGGCTTAAGATGAAAGAAAAAACAACTCGAGATGAAATAAAAGCACGGGAAAGGCCTCACTTCCCCGCGCTCCGGATACTATAACCTACTTGCGCTACTTCAACTCTCAGGCGCGGTAGCCGCCAGCCCCACACCTATCTGCTCAAGCACAATGGACACCTCATCATAAGCAGTAAAAAGATCCCTTTTCAGGACCTTGGCAGACTCCACCCTGGGTTCTGCAGCTATCCATATCTCATTATCACCGCTTCCCCTGGTCATAGACACACAGGATAACATATCCGGGTGGGTCAGCCTGTATACAGAGTCCGGACCAGCAGGAGTGACCCATGCCGGGTAACTCTCCTTAAGTTTCTCAACCGTTTTATTCCAGTCCAGGGCTTTAGAAGCGGTAATGTTCAGGTGCAGGTGTGTGCGCTCACCCGTAACCTTCTCATCGATCCTGCCAAGGAATTCCTTATATTCAAGGTCAGATTCATCAATCTTCTCCACCCCATGCAGTTCCAGTTTCTCAGCCTCATCCTTGAAGAACGGGGCCAGGTTCACAACACTTGAGGGGGCAGTCAACAGGGACACACCAAAGAATGTAACCGCACCCAGTGACAATCCCACGATCACGCCATGACCTATAAGTGCCGGGTGTATGGTCGCAAGATACGGCGGTGCCATGAACGGTGTATTTGCCAGGTCAATAACTACAAGTGCAGTTTGTGCCACAGCACCCACCACCATTCCTGCCAGTGCCCCTTCCTTTGTGGCCCGCTTCCAGAAAAGCCCGCCCATAAGCGGGAAGAAGTATGACGCACTTGCAATGAAAGTGGCAATGTGGATCGCATCAATAATACTGTTAATAAAAAATGATGCAATGGTCGCTGATATCACGATCAACAGCACACTTATGCGGTTTACGATCAGCATCTCTTTCATAGTAGCATCAGGCTTAACAAACCTCTGGTACAGATCGCGGGAAAGACATGAAGCCCCTGATGTGGCAAAGGTATCTGCACATGACATTGCCGCTGCCGCAAGACCTATGGCGCTTAAGGCAATCATGAGGGGTGAGAAATTACTATTAATAAAATCAAGCAGTGCCGGTTCGGCCAGTGCCATTCCTGCCGGAAATCCCATCTCTGCGATCTCTGGATAGACAGCATTCAGCCCGATGGCAATTACCGCACATGCAGCAAACACCACAAATATCAACATCGAAGCCATCACCATTCCTATTTGGGCCGATCTTTTATCCCTGGCTGCCCAGACCCTTTGCCACGGGTCCTGTTCTGTCATCCAGCCCGGGATGATAGCGACTATAAAGATGAGCACCATTGGAATCCCTATGGATAAGGGGTTCCACCATGTGGAATCAACATTACCGAACAGTTCTGTAACACTGAGAGATGCGCCGTCAACAACACCCGAAGTTGCGGCACCCACTGCGAAAAAGGCCATGGTAATGGTGAACAGTGCAAGGAACGAGAACTGTACAACATCGGTCCAGACAACTGCCGAAAGCCCGCCAAGGGTCACATATATGGATACTGCCACTGCAACGATCAGCGCAGCGTACAGCGGGTCAAGCCCGTAGAACACCTGGAGTACAAGGGCAAGCCCCTTGATGTCTGCCACTGCAAACAGTATCATTACAATTGCTATAATAAATGCCAGAGGTGCCCTGATTGCGCTGCTGTATCTCTGTTCCATCAGTTCGGGCTGGGTAATAGCTGGCAGGTGCTTTATCCTGCCCACAAGCATCGCTATGATAAGCAGTGCCAGGATGTTCGGGGCGACAAAACCCCATATCGAGCCCATGCCGCTGAGCATGTAAAACCCGATAACTGCAAGAATCCCACCGGCAGTGAGCCAGGAGGCCGCTGCTGAGAAACCGATGGCTTTTGGCCCTATCTCCCTTCCGGCAAGCCAGAAATCCGTTACTGATTTTTGTTTTTTATTAAAGTACAACCCAATGCCGACAAGTCCTGATAAGTAGACCGCCAGCAGAATTAGAAATATATGATAACCATCCATAATTTAAACATCCATAATTATATTTTACTGATTTATTGATCCCTGTCCTGTTAATGATAATGAAGACTGTTTAGTTTCATTTTTGACATACATATTGCAGAATATATATAGATGTTTAAAAAGCAAATTTTAGTTGAAATCAATTTAACTTGATTTAATTCAAGTATGATTGATTCTCAGGGTAAAAGATATTATTGCTTAGTTCAACCATTAGTATCAACCATGGACCCGAATATAATCTTTGACGATATAGGAAGTTATCCGCTTCCTGAGGGAATCTCCAGGGACTGGATAGAACAGGCGGTCACATCCAGGGCCGAAGATAAGCGCCTGTTTGGGATAATCTCAGACACAATGGAGCAAAAGATAGCGGCTGGTGTGGAAGTACCGACTTATCCCCAGTTCCAGGATATGAACCAGCAGTACTTAAGAATAATCAATGACCCTGAACTGACAGAAGCACCCCTGCTGGTAAAAGAACCAGAGGCAAAGATACTGGAACTTGAAGCTCTTTTGGGCCTGGGTGCAAAGTACAAAAAGGAGCACGGTAAACCCCTTGACATCCGTGTATGTGTTACTGGTCCTGTTGAGCTTTATTTAAAGGAGTTCGGAGGAACATCCTATGGCGATGTGCTGCTGACCTTTGCTAAAAGCATTGACAGGTTCGTTAAGAATTCCATCAGGCATTCGGGCGATCTCAATGTGGCTACTGTTTCTATTGATGAGCCAAGCATCGGTATTAATCCCCAGATCATGCTTAACGATGAGGATATCATAAAGGCCCTGACCGTGGCCGGGAAAACTGCACACCAACACGGTATCGACACCGAGATACACCTGCATTCCCCACTTAATTACAAGCTGGTCTGCCAGGTCCCTTCCATTAATGTAATAGGGGTAGAATCCGCTGCCAGCCCTTCGTACCTGGAGCTCATTGACCGTGCTGACTTACAGGTCTCTGATACATTCCTCAGGGTAGGCATAGCCAGGACAGATATCTTCGGCCTGACTGCTGTGCTTAATGAGAAGTATAATATCAATGTATGGAAGGAAACTGACAAGCTCACGGAAGTGGTTACCGATATGGAAACCCCAGAGGTTATTGCCGGGAGACTTACCAATGCCTACGGAATGTTCGGTGATGCTATAAGGTACGTAGGACCCGATTGCGGACTGGGCTCATGGCCTTCCCAGGGGCTGGCACAGAAGCTTCTAACCAATACGGCCAAAGGTATTGAAATGTTTTGCAGGAACCAGTGAATCTATGGCGTTAATATAGCATCTGTAAATAATACCCGCTTTTTTCATAGAACTTCAGGAAGCAAGGCGATTGATAAGAAATTTTCCACAATGTCCCTTAGTTAAATCTGATCTGAATAGACCTGAAGTCCTTCGGGAATCTGTTGCACTTGTTGAGGTGGGGTGTAAGTAAAAGGATGTGAACTATATGAGTGCAGAACAGATCCTTTCGGACCTGTAACTCAAGCTAATCCGGGCAACTGCGGAGAAGTTTCGTGTTATTGCCAATTATTTAACTGCTTTTAATATCCCTGCATATAATTCTGTTGAACATCGCCAGCCCATGCGCAGCATTTCATCCAGACTGTCTATTGTCTCTTCTTTTGTCAGCAGCCCTATTTTCATCATTCTGAGAAGTAGATAAATCGTTCCATGATGCTCAATTCCTTTTATCTCTGCCATTCCCCTGGCTTCTTCATCATCCAAGAGGGCAATACCATCTAACTCTAAGGCCATGGCAAGCACTTCAGCATCACCACTATGGATTCTGGGATTTTCTTTGAGGTGAGCTACGTATCGGTTATCAGTAAGCGTCTTAATTTTGAGTATTCCGGCATCGAGCAGGTTTTCTATTAGAAAAGCCTCTGGATTGCCGCTCTTTTTTCCCTCTACCACTACCTCTTGATAGACTGATTCCAGGGTGTACTTCTCTTCTGGAAAATGCGTTATTTTTTCAAGTACGTTTATTTTCCCGAGAAAGATCAAGGGTGTGGCATTAAAAATGAGCGGTTTCATTCTAACGCCTTTTGGATGTCATCAGCAAGGTATTTTTCAGACTTGATCCAGACCACACCTTTTTCCCGGACAATATCAGCAAGGTCCCATACTGAGATTCCTGACATCTGTGCAGCATTTAAAAGAGTTACTTTTCCTTTAGAGAGCAGTTTAAGCGCCCGTTCTTCTTTCCAGTGCTGTAATCCTTCTGAGAGCAGTTTTCTTATTGATGCTGATTTTTCAAGGGATTCTTCTTTCATAAAGGTTTCAAGTTCTTGAAAAATGTCTTCAGGGATTCTTGCTGAGATGCTTATTTCAGTCATGTATGGTATGCATGCATTGTATACTTGATATAGTTTTCTTTGGAGAATATTGATTTGAACGTTACTGAGCCTGGACGGCGCTCCGCTCTATACGGGGCATCGATTCGGATGCCTGGGATCGTGCTGTATTTATCTTCTAATCTAATGTTCGCCGGCAAGCTGACGGGAGTACTATCAGTCGTTTTTGCATAGGGACTTGCACTATCAATAGCTCTTGAGCACCACTCCGTGCTCATCGATCTCCAGATAGTCAGAAGATCCCTTCACCCATGAACCAGTGTTCGCAAGATTTATCTCCATCTTCACACACGGCTCGTGTGAATGACCATATATCAAGAACTCGCCTTTATATTTTTCATTGACCAGTTCGATAGCAAATTCCTCATATTTTTTTATCATCAATTCTTCTGGTTCCAACATAATTTCAACTATTCTTTCTCTGATCCATGGCAACGAGTCTTTGGGAGGGGGATATGACGAATACATACTAATAATAAAATTTCTGATCATATCCAGGATACCTCCTCCTCCTCCTTCCCCAATCTTTTCCCAGATCATGTCAGCGGCTTTCCCAACATCGTCTCCAGCCATACAAAGTGAATCTGCAAACGTCTCGTAGGTCTCAATCGTGCCAAATCGCTTGTTTTCAAGCTGGTGTCCATGTATAAAGCGATACTTGGTCCCCCCATATTCGAGGCTCAGGTCGCGTTTGAGATCGAACCTTGCGCCAAAGTAAGATTGGGGAAACTGTATCAGGTGAAAATCATGATTCCCGACTACATAAGAAACCTTTATCTCTGGCTCCAGGTTCATAAGTTTCTGAATGATATCGGTATTCTCGAGTAGTACTCCAACAGGATCTCTCCTCCAGAACTCAAGTATATCTCCAAGGAGAACAAGGTGATCGACGTCATCCCCCAGATTATCTATGAAATCTATAAACTTGCTCCTGTTGCTATATTCTATTCCCAGGTGCACGTCTGAGACGGCTATGCATTTTCCGTTGGTCATGATTTTTTCCTCCTTATCAAATGGCTTTTGACCCAAACCGGAGTCTTTGTTTCCAAGCGAGCCGTAAAGCGGCTACCCCTGCAGCCAATATAGTGGCCAGTGACGATCCGTTTATAGTATCTATGCCTTTGAGCCTCATAGACCACACCTTTTTCCCGGACAATATCAGCAAGGTCCCATACTGAGATTCCTGACATTTGTGCAGCCTTCAAGAAGGTCAATTTTCCTTCAGAGAGCAGTTTTCTTATTGATGCTGATTTTTCAAGGTATTCTTGATGAGATGCTTATTTCTGTCGTGTATGACATGTATGCATTGTATACTTAATATAGTTTTCTTTGGAGAAATTTGATCTGAACGCAAAGGACTCCGTTTTGGAAAAACAGAGCATCAGGATGATGATCGAAATTTGATATTTCGGTAACGTCCTGCAACGTAGTTGGTGTGTGGGTGGAGTGCATATTCGGATTTACGCAGTTCTCCACTATTATTTCCACATTTCATCAATTTAAATTTCAGATCACTTTTTCGATAAATACGAGCCAGTCCCCCTTTTCAAGGGTTACATTGTCAAGTTCTGAAGCCGGGTATATCGTATCTCCTCTGTTTACCTCTATAACCACTATCTTCAGGATATCTTTTGGTTTCTTACCTATCTCTTCCATTGTCACTTCTCTCTCGTTCACATCAACACCGTATCTGGATGTTAAAAGGTCATCAAGGAGTTTTGTTGAGAGTTTATTTTTTATCGCCAGGACCATCAATCTTCCACCAGTTATGGATGGTGTGATAATGTAGTCTGCTCCGCTCTGGCGCACTAATTTTTTGTTCTCTATTTCGTTCGCTCTTGAAATAATGGTTATGTCGGGGTTAAGGTTCTTTGCTGAAAGACCTATCAGCACATTGGTATCATCCCTTCCGGTTGTGATTATTATGGTTTGTGCTTTTTCTATTGCAGCTTTTTTGAGTATGTTCTCTTTACTTGCATTGCCAAGTAATGCGGTAATATTATTGTCTGCTGCATACCGTATGAATTCTTCATTATTGTCAATAACCACTAACTGATCTATGTCATATTTTTTGTTGAGCAGTTCGTCCACAACGGCCTGACCTGTCATGCCATAGCCGCAGATAATAATATGATTGTTAAGTTTTTTATGCAACTTCTTTAGCTCCCATTCTTCTCTATATTGCTGGTATACGAATTGATAAGCTGTTCCAATGAATATCAGCCACACAAACATCCTCCCGGGTGTGATAAAAAAAGCATCCAACATCCTTGCGAGAGGTGAGACTGGCACGATATCCCCGTAGCCCACTGTAGTGATCGTGACCATTGTGAAATATATGGCATCAATAAAGCTAAACACGCCTGTTGGATCATTATGGTCAAGCATTCCACCCGGATCAAAATAATTTTCAAGAAACCATAAGATAAAGGCAAGTATTAAAATGAAGGTCATTACAAGTACAAGGCGAATTGCGACCATTTCAAATGGAGACCTCTTCTCCTTCAAGTACAAATAATGCCAATTTAGTGCCATACCATCACTTGATATAATCTATATTCCTTTTAAACTAAAACTATTTGGGAAACAGTTGGAGAAAAATTGATTTAATAATAAACGTACACAGTTCATCAAGTAAAAGGAACCTACCTTTACTTACCTTCAATATTCGACTTCTAACTTGACATAGGTTCATATGACCCTATGTCAAGTCTAAGTAAAGCAAAATTAACTTAAAATGAGATGTGCCTTTCTAAGTTAAGCTGGATTACTGATGTAGTATCGACAAATCAAGACTTGATGCGCGCAAAGTTACTGAAACATGACTGCAAGAATTTTTTTCACCGACAATTTTTCAACCGTTAGGGTTCAGAACATCAAATACGCAAACAGTGACACAATCACAACAGTAACCAGATTCAGCCACAACCCGGCCCTTGCCATCTGTGGAATAGTAACATAACCCGATCCGAACACAATGGCATTAGGTGGAGTAGCTACCGGCATCATGAAAGCCAGGGACGATGATATAGCGACCGCAGCCATTATCCCGAACGGGGAGATGCCAAGGGTTACTGCAATGGACGCGGCAATTGGCATCAGGATAGTGGCCGTGGCCGTATTTGATGTGATCTCTGTGAATATCTTGGTAATAACAACAGTTGCCAGGATCAACAGGAATACAGGCATAGCCACAAGGAAGGTAAAACTCTGGGATACCCATTCAGCCAGGCCCGTTTCTGCAAACCCCCTGGCAATAGCGAACCCACCACCCATCAGGAGTGCAACCCCCCATGGTACTTTTTCAGTATCCTCCCATGAAAGCAGTGAAGCCTCCTCTCTGGCAGGCATTATAAACAGCAGCAGTGCCCCGGTAATAGCGATACTGGCATCTGTGACCTGGGGCAGGTACTTGCCCCACAACAGCCCCCTGGTCATCCACAAGACCGCCACCAGGACAAACACCATAAGCACATGTTTCTCCTCCCTGGTAATCTTGCCCTGCCTGGCCCTCTCAGCCTTTATGACCTCACCGCTGCCCGGCATCTCATCTTTCCGGATACGGTAACCGATATGGGTAAGATAGAACCAGGTGATGACCAGCATGACAGACGCCAGGGGAAACCCGAAGTATGCCCATTCAAAGAAGTTTACCTGCACCCCGAACATGGACTGGTAGATGCCTGCGAATATCAGGTTGGGCGGTGTCCCTACCAGTGTTGCCATCCCGCCTATGGATGCTGCATAGGCAATCGAGAGCATCAGTGCCACATTGAAATCCGGGTCGGATTTTTTAGCAGATATGCTGGCAATCACAGCGGTTCCGATCGGCATCATGACCATGGCAGTGGATGTATTTGATATCCAGGCAGATAAAAAGGCAGTGGCGACCATAAAGCCTGCAATGATACGCCTGGGACCAATGCCTATTGTGTGCACCACAAACAGGGCAATGCGCTTATGCAGGTCCCATTTCTCCATGGCAATGGCAATGAAAAAGCCGCCTAACATGAGGAATACGATATGGTGTCCGTACTGTGCTGTTACATCGCCTACCTTCATGGCACCGAATGCAGGTAAGACAACGATGGGCAGCAGTGCCGTGGCAGAGATGGGAATGGCCTCGCTTATCCACCATACAGCCATCCAGATCGTGACGCCTGCTACAACTGTGGCGGCAGGGGACAGGCTTTCAGGTTCGGTAAATAGGATTAAAATAAATAAGAACGGGCCTAGAACAAGACCTGACCTTTGCCTTATACCTTTCTTCACACTTATAGAATAAAAACCATTATATTTAAATCATATTAGATTTACCTGCTTTTGGAGGTATGATAAATTGTATAAAAAACTGATTATATTACTGGTGTTATTTACATTAATAGCAGCAGGTTGTACAGAAAAGGATTCTACGACTATCTCAACAAGTGATGGTGATGTGGATATTAGTGTCAGTGTCCCTGATGACTCTGAAAATGAATGGTGCCCGGTCGGAATGTCGTGGGATGCTGCAAATCCGCAGACTGGTGAGACGTCGAGCATGGAGATCGTAGGTACTGAGACAGTCGACGGTGTTGAGATGTGTAAGGCTATCCTTGAAACAAATACAGATGATGAGATCGCAAAAATGGTATACCTGTTTTCAGAGGACGGCGAGACTTTCGAATGGACATATTATGATGCTGACGAGAATATTGTCTCACAGATGAGCATGAAAGACGGCAATATGACCATGATCGATGAAGAGGGTAATGTAATGAATTTAGGTGGGATGACGTAAGGATCTTACAAAAATTCAAGCACTTCCCATTCCAGCCTTGGGATGGAAGGGGGCTTCTCTTTTTTTACATGTTCATGGCAAAACCCTGCCGTAATAATCAATACATAATCCAGTTGCCTACTGCGGCAGCTTCACCCTAATCGTAAGCTGGTATAACACCCCGCCGCCCTCCACCCACTCGCCGAACAACATCGCATCGTCGCCCGCATCGAGGAGCTGTTCACCAATCTGGACGCTGGCATGGAATCGCTTAAGGCGGCCCAGGCTCAGCTGAAGCGCTACTGCCAGTCAGTGCTGAAATCCGCATGCGAGATCAGGCTGGTGCCCACTGAGGGTGAGCTGGCGCGGGCCGAGGGGCGGGAGTATGAACCTATGGTGCTGCTGCTGGAGCGGATAAAGGCAGAGAAGGCGCAAAGGGAAAAACTAAAAGTAGAAAGAAAAGTAAAGCGTACAATGGAATAAAACACTTTCACAGTGCTTACCAAAAGAAGATATGATTACTGTACCAATAGAGATTTGAAAATGGATATTAAGAAACGAATATTTGAAAACCTGACTGAAACTCAAAAATACGCTTTGTTACTCCTGAGTGCAAACAATTTTGAGCCAATCAAAGGCAAACTCTGGTACCAAAAGGAACTTTTTCTTTTATGCAAGAACAATGAAGAACTTGCAGATGATGCTGATTTTGAAGCTGATTTTATGGGACCTTATAGTGAAACTGCAGATGAAGAATTAGAACAGCTTGAATCTGCAAGAGTTGTTGAAAAAGAAGGAAATAAATTAAAATTAACTGGTCTTGGTCAGGAAATCGCAATAATAATCCGTGAAAATACCACTGCTGAAGAAAAAGAAATGATTGAGGATTTCAAGGATATGCTGAATGATTTGACCGAAGATGAATTGCTTGGTTTCATATATTTTACTTATCCTGAAATGACCGAAGAGTCAATAAAGATTAAAAAAATACAGCCCAAACGAAAAAAGATTGCATTAAGTCTCTATGCAAAAAGCAAGATTAGTTTTGGGAAAGCCCTGGAAATCTCTGGAACTAATATTGATGATTTTGTTAGAGAAGTTAAACTGAAAGGGATTCAGATATATTCATAGGTACTCTGATTATGAAAATTTTAGATTCATCCCCAGTCATAGCTTTTTATACTGAACTTAATGAACCAGATATGTTACATAAATTTATAGAATTGGGATATGAGTTAAGTATACCAAGAAGTGTATTTAAGGAAATAGAGAATGGTAGAACTTCAGAACCTTTAAAATCGAATATAGCACATGGAAATATCGAAATAATGGCCAGTTTGCCTGAAGAAGATATATTTCATTTCAAGAATAGATATCCCTATCTCGGATATGGGGAAATAATCGATGACCAAAGGGCTTTGGAATATCTTTCTAATAAACCTTGTGTTAAAAAAGAAGATTATAAAAAGATTGCGAAGATGAAAAAAGAAGTGGCACGAAAACAGACACTGTTGCCATCGTTTTAACATCAATAAATGTATCAATTGAGTTTATGTATAAAAATAATATTGAAAAGGCAATTAAATTCTTGGAGCAATGTTTGAAAGAGAATGGATTAAATATCTCGAAAATCATTTTATTTGGTTCACAAGCTACTGAAACAACTGATAATAGTGATGTAGATATATTGATAATATCGGATGACTTTAAGAATAAAGATATTTTTGAGCGAGCCCGTTTAACAAAGGATGCCGAGATAAAAACAATTCGAAAATTCATGGTCCCACTGGACATTGTTACGCTTACATCAGAGGAATTTGAAAATGAAACCTCACCTGTAGCCGAATTTGCCAAGAGCGGAAAAATAATGTTTGGAGCTTAACTTCCTCCAGCATGTAAAGACTCTGCTAAAGATCAACGGAAAAGCTGCCATTGTGATGCCGGACAATGTGCTCTTTGCGGGGGGGCAGGCGAGAACCTGCCAGACCTGGATCTACTGGCACGGGATATTGCCGAGAACCTGGAGACTGCCCTTGAGCAGTTCAGTACGATTTACCAGGAACTGGAAGAGGAATAAAATAAAGAAATCCAATCAAAACCCATACCTCGCCCCCGAAGCCTCCTGCGGCAGTTTCACCCGTATCGTAAACTGGTACAGCACCCTGCTGCCCCCCAGCACCTTCATTATCATGGCCGCTTCAGTATCGCACAATGGTGTTGTGTATCGACCTGACTATCCCGCGTGCTGTAAAACCAGTTTTTCATCTATTGCAGGATAACATTTAACATTAAAACAGCCAATTAATACTGGGAGTAATGATTTGAAAGAAAAGACTGCACGTGACCTGGTTGTTACGATTGCCATAATCCTTGTATCATTAACATTCATTATTTCTTTTAAAATCATTATCTACTCATTCTATACCGGGACGTTGATCTGGGGTATCATAGTTATACTTCCAATATTATTTTTCATGGCTTTTTTACTCGGAACAGTAATATTGGTCCTGAACCGTCTTAATAGTGGATTATTTCGCTCAATAACGTTTAGTGACCTTGAATTCAGTGATTTTAAAATTCTTGACAAAACACATACCAATACCGGGAATAAGATAGTAATTGTCACCAAACGTAGTCTGGTTTCGGCAGTAATCATTTCAATATTCATTTTAATTTACTCATTCTATACCGGGACATTGATCTGGGGTATCACAGCCGCGGTTATGATAATGATTTTAACACCTGTATTGTCTGGATTAATCTCATTGATCAAATTCTTGTTAGTTGATGAAAACGAAACCTCCTGAAAATCCTTGCCAAAATATCTGCTTAATAAAATGGAAACGTCACATATTTGGCATTAAGAGAAAATCAAAACCCATACCTCGCCCCCGAAGCCTCCTGCGGCAGCTTCACCCGTATCGTGAACTGGTACAACACCTGACCCCCCTCAAGTACTTTGAACTCTCCTTCCTGCTGCCCCCCAGCACCTTCATGATCCTGGCCGCCGCATGCCTGGCACTCGCCACGTTGGTGATATAGACATCAATCCCCCGCTTAACATCAAGAAACTCATAGTCTGCGCCGCCACAGTATTTCTCGATAATGTTTGTTACCGACCTGGCCTCATCCCCGGTTATCTCCCTGTCTGCCCTTACCTACAGTATGGCATCGTGTCCCATACATTTCTCCCGTTACCCTTTCTATCCTTCAATAATCTTCCTAAGCCCGGAGCGCACCCCTTCCCTGGCCGTAAACTCCATCAGCCCCTTCCAGCGTTCCTGTAACTCACACAGGTCCTGGAAAGGATTGGATACAGGCACTGCATCGGTCCTGGCCAGTTCGATATTCCTCAATGACTCTTCACTACCAACCGTATCACCATTTTTAAGATACATACCAGATAACAAATTGCATGACCCTTCGATTTTCTCATCAAGGTCTGGTTCCAGGAACCGGCCAGGATAAGAACCAAGGTCCACGGGACTGACCAATGTCATTTCAGACCTTCCTTCCTGGGAGTTTATCTTTTCTCTCTCAAAAACAAACCTGTAAATATCCTCCTTTAATCGCATCCAGAGCGGATGGGACTTTGGCGGTGGAAGGTGTTTAATAGATAACTGGTTGTCCAGGAATAAAGAAAACCCGAACATCCTGGCATTTATCAGGTAATCAATATCCTCACCCCTGGTAATCCCTGGGTCAAAAGGCACAACAGTAAAAAGGTCCGAGTGTATCACCATATTCCCGCCAAATACAAAAGGGGTCTCCTTCAACCTGGGTCCGATCCCGATAATGTCATCAAAGGCCTCATTCATCCTTTCATTTTTATCCCAGTACTTCATCCACGGATCAGACTCGATTTTTGCATGATAGTCACCATCAGCCCGTAGATAATACCCGGCCACCCCATTGACTGTCCTTCCTGAAATTTCTTTGCCAATAAATTCTTTTGCCTTCCCCATAAATCCCTGATCCTCGAAAACCTCGTCATCATCAATAAGCACCGCTGCTTGTGAACCAAGTACATGCGACACAAATAAGCACAGGTTCCTTACATTTGAATATCCCTTTAATTCAAGTAAAGATATGTACTCTCCCCCTCCCATTTTAAGCATCAATTCGTGCACCTGCTTAAGCTGGGATGCACCGAACATCAGGACATCAATATCCGTGCTGTCAGAAGCCTTTCCGATGATTCCGGCAACCTTCTTCTCCACCTCTTCTTCAATATCCCCTGTAGTGGCAACCGCAATTATTACCAACTTAAAATCCTTATCTTCCAGCACATCCAGGCTTTGCAGCATCCTGGGCAATGTGCCATCATTATCCATAGGTGTAGGATGGTCATACACAGCATCACCATGTCTCCACCCGTACTCACTTACCCTTGCCCAATATGATGGGACTACTATATTCACTTTCAAGTATGCACTCCCTGACAACTCATTTCATCCTACTATCTTCAAGCCTGATACCTTCACCGTAGGTGTAATAATATTACCCAGTACCCTTGTATCACGGCCCGCACCGCAGATATTCTGCAGCAGTTCGAACACATTCCCGGTCACCATCATAGACCTGATCGGTCTGCCTACCCCCCCGTTTTCAACTAAAAACGAATTGCGGGCTTCTACACTGAAGTCCCCTGAGATGGGATTAGCTGTATGAGCCCCGATCACTGAACCCACAAGCACCCCTTTTTGTGTTTCAGCAATAATATCACTGGCCGGATACTCTATCTTCAGGTTCCTGACATCAATGCAAGTGGTCTGGGCATAATTACCCCTCACCGCACTGCCCGTGGACTCCACACCATCCTTACCTGCCGTATATTTATCATACAGGTACGTACCCAGCACCCCGTTCTCCAGGATGCGGTTGGTCCTTGATGGTGTTCCCTCATCATCCGAGCGGGCCGATCCTATACCACCCTCCAGCAGCCCGTCATCCACAATATCCAGGCCGTCTGCACCGATTTTTTCACCCAGTTTACCTGCCAGTGCTGAGCGCCCCTTCTGGATATTCTCGGAGTTTAACGAATTGAGAAATGTACTTTCCAGAATATCGGCTATTGCACTTGGTTTAAGCAGTACGTCGGTCTTGCATGTATCGACACCCGCACCGCCTACACCTTCAAGCGCCTGTCTGGCAGCCTCGCTGCCGATGCGGTAAAAATCAATATCAAAGTTACGGGAGAGATCGAACTCGTAAGCAGTGGACATTTTATCACCATCCCCGGCCCGGCACTCAATAAAACCATCGATCCTTGTGGAAGCTTCCCTCACTTCAACACCATTGGAGTTCAGTATCACATAATCAGACCCCAAACATGTGAACTTCCCTGAGGTGGGTCTTGCATCATCCAGCGATACCGCCCCATCGATCATCTTCATGGTCAGGTCGATGCAGGTTTCCACATCTATATTGGCTATCCTGGGATCGTGGATGCCGTTTACCGCTCTGTATTCACAAGCCTGCGGCAGTCCGGTCCAGTCTGGGTCGCTGTGCCGCACCCTTGCCGAACTTGTGGCGGATTTTGCCGCGTCTATGATGCGCGCAGGATCATTTGTGGACGAAAAACCCACTGCACCATTCACTATCGCCTTGACACCAATTCCCTTTAAAAAACTTTCCTTTGCAAGGTCGATCCTGTCCAGCTGGATGTCCACATTAACACTGCTGGCCATAAGCCCGAATACTTCCACCTCATCGGCACCTGAGCGCTCTGCAGCTTTTTGTGCCTTTTTGGCCATGTCATAAATAATATTGATATCACTACTCATCCGCTTCCCCCCACCATTGCCTCTGAGACCAGGATATGCGGCGACCCATCGCATACAGGCGCAAGCTGCCCGCCTTTGCCGCACCTGCCAGAGGTCATTTTCATATCACCGGCAGCCATCTGCACGTGCTTTAAGATATCCAGTGTATGTCCTGACAGTGAAACATCCCGAACAGGTGTGGTCAGTTCACCATTCTCCACCAAAAACCCGCGCTCAGCATTGAACTGGAATACACCCTCGCCCGGATTCACCTGTCCCCCGCGACTACCGATCAGGTAAATACCATCCTTTATCTCAGATAACATCTCCCCGAAAGAGGAATCACTATTCTCGATATAAGTATTGCTCATCCTGATAATGGGTCTTGAAAGCCCCTGGGATCTGGCATTACCAGGCCGGCCGGTATCCGGAAATAGTGCAGCTGTCTCCCTGCTATGCAGGTACGACTTCAGCACACCCTCTTCTATCAATGTAGTGGGTCTTGATTCCACTCCTTCGTCATCAACAGGATAGTAGCCATACCCATGCATGGACGGGTCGTCTATGACAGTAATACAGGAAGAAGCGATCTGGCTGCCGATCTTGCCTGCAAGGATGGAATTGCCCTCTGCCACATGGTCTGCCTCTACTGCATGACCCACAGCCTCGTGGATGAACACACCTGCCAGTTCCTGGTCAAGTATCACAGGCATCCTGCCGCCTTTAGGCACACTTGCCGATAACAGGTCCCTTGCAGTATTCCCTGCCGTCTCTGCCAGCTCCAGTGCATCGTACCTGTCGAACAGCTCATACCCGCATACATTGAACTTGCTCTCCCTGCCCATCTGGAACACACCATTGCGTGAAGCCACCGCAGTTACTGCAAACCCTGTCCGAACCAGGCTGTATGAAACCTCCACACCCTCGGAGTTGCTATATTCCACTTCGGTCACACTTTCGGAATACATTACAGTGGAACTTGACACATCCTGTACCTTTGTCCGTTTGTGGATATCAAGCAGAAGTTCTACTTTCTCCTCAATTGGAATATCGGCAGGGTCTTTTTCAACTACCGGAAGGTCATGTATCAAAGGGGATTCCACCCGGGCCAGATCGATACCCGGTCTTGGAGACCTTCTATGTGCCTGGCCGGATAACTTTGCTGCTGAAAAAAGCATACTGTCAGGGTCTCTGGTGTTGTCGGATGAGACAATACCCCACGACCCCTTGATCAGTGCACGGCATGCTGTTCCACT
Organism: ANME-2 cluster archaeon; assembly: GCA_014237145.1. NCBI lineage: Archaea > Methanobacteriati > Methanobacteriota > Methanomicrobia > Methanosarcinales > ANME-2 cluster archaeon. The sequence goes on along the minus strand of JAAXOC010000015.1, from coordinate 21,149 downwards.
GGTATAGTTATTTGATATCTGTTCTATCTCACCATTATCGATAAAAATGCTGAGTCCTGAACTTTTCAGTACCCTGATGTCATGGAAATCAACCTGTGAAGTGTTCAAAGTATATCCCTGCCTATTGAGGTGTCGGCACTGATGACCCTGGAATATTATCACTCAGGCCCAGGTTCAGCTTTGGAAAGGCGTATGATTTCTTAATGGTCTTGATCAGTTTTTTCTTTTCAGGCCCAATAAGGCTTTTATCCAGTACCTCGGTGATATTGCTCACAGGGACGATCTCGATCTTGTCCTTGTATTCATCCTCGATCATGACATCACCCATGTTTGATCTGGGTATGATCACGGTCTTGATACCAGCCTGGGCTGCAGCCTCGATCTTGTAGGTCACGCCGCCCACCGGAAGCACGTCACCCCTCACTGACAGCGATCCGGTCATGGCCACTGACTGGTCAACAGGAATGTTCTCGAAAGCTGACAGCACGGCAGTAGCTATACTGATGGACGCACTGTCTCCTTCCACTCCTTCATAGGTACCGATGAACTGGATATGTACATCCATTGACCTGGTGTCTTTGCCACTTACTTTTTTGATCAGGGCTGATACGTTATCAACAGCTTCCCTGGCGATCTTCTTGAGCATACCTGTGGCTATGATCCGGCCTTCTGAACTGGATTGAGCGGGTGTCACCTCTGCCATTATGGGGAGCATGATCCCTGAATCGCTTCCCATAACCGCAAGGCCGTTAACTCTTCCCACCTGGCTGCCTTCCTGTTCGAACATCTTGTAATCCTTTCTCCGTTCAAGGTACTGGTCGGCGAGCTGCTGTTCCACAGACCTGGCAATACTCTTTGCCTTAAGCACATGTTCTGCAAGTGTCATATCAGCACTTTCAGAGTGCGCAATATCACCCGCAACCCTGACAAGACCACCCAGGTCCCTCAGTTTTAGGGTTAGGTGTCCTTTTCTGCCTGCCCGGCGCCTTGCTTCCAGGATGATCTCTTTTGTGGCACTACTGTCAAAATGGGGTATTTTACCATCCCTTATCACTTCCTGTGCCACGAACCTGACAAGTTTTTGCCTGTTATCGACATTGTCGGGTATGGTATCACTCATATAAACCTCGTAACCGTAACCCTTGATCCTTGAACGCAGTGCCGGGTGCATTCCCCTCAAAGCATCAAGGTTACCGGCAGTGACCATGGTGAAATCGCATGGAACAGGTTCTGTCTTTACCATTGCGCCCGAGGAGCGCTCGCTCTGGCCAGTGATGGAAAATTCCTTCTCCTGCAGGGCTGTCAGCAGGTTCTGCTGGGATTCCAGCCCAAGGGTATTGATCTCGTCTATGAACAGCACACCTTTATGCGCTTTATGAATGGCTCCACCTTCCACCCTGTCATGGGCAGGGGTTTCCAGGCCTCCGCTCTGGAAAGGGTCGTGCCTCACATCACCCAGCAGGGAACCGGCATGTGCACCTGTAGCATCAATGTATGCGGCTTTTTCCTTACCTGCATTGGATACCAGGAGTTTTGGTATGTATGCCTCTTCTTTTGGCATGAACTGACGCATGACCATGAAGATGAGTACGGCAGCGATGATACCCCAGATCAACGTCCCGGTATAAAGTGAGTAGATGATTATGCCGAACACGAATATCATGATGAACATGTTGCGGGCTTGCATTCGTTTTCTTGCTTCCAGTTTGTGGGCGTCCACTATCTCTTTGCCCTTGCCGGCAGGCACTACCCTGATCTTCGGTGTGTTGTTGTCCTCAGGATTATTATACACCAGGACATCCTGCAATTCCTCTTTTGGCAGAAGATCTGCCATGGCCTTGGCCAGCATTGACTTGCCAGTACCTGGTGTACCCAGCATCATAACATGCCGCCGCTGGGTGGCTGCCTTTTTAACTACTTCCACTGCATGTTCCTGGCCTATCACCTGATCGATCAGGTCCTCAGGAACCTGGATATCGGCGGTGGATTCAATATCAAGTCCACCCAGAAGGTCATCAGTGGATCCGGAATCATTGTCATTAGTATCTGCCACGTTATTCTCCTTTAATATAAATATGTAGTATATAAATATACCATGTATTTTTTCTATATACTTGTATCTGCTTATTTGTTTATATACTTAATTTAGTCTGGTTGTCAGTCTATTTGATCTAAGCCATTTCCAGGTATCCCTGAAGACCAGTAATGTCGGTTTTCGCCAAAGTTAAATAGATTATTGCACAACAGTATTTGCATGAACCAGGATAAGGGGTTGTCAAAAGAGGAGATCATACAAAAGGTAGTAAAAGGAGAGATGAAGCTCCATGCCATTGACCAGTTCGTGGATGTCGGGGAAGCAGTGGACATAAGAAGAGAAGCCGCATCTCGCATAACTGGTACAGAACTTGATAACGTGGGCAGATTCTCCATCAATGAAACAGAAGCTGTAAAACGCAATATTGAAAACATGATCGGGGCAATCCAGATACCTCTTGGAATAGGCGGGCCTGTTACTATCAATGGTGAATATGCAGACGGGAATTATTACTTACCCCTGGCCACCACAGAAGGGGCACTGGTAGCCAGTACCAACCGGGGCTGTTCGGTAATCTCGGCATGCGGCGGTACCAATGTTAGGATTTTCAATGACGGTATGACCCGTGCACCCGTTTTCACAGTAAAAGATGTGGTCCGGGCCAGGGAGTTCGTTGACTGGGTCAATGATCCTGGGAACTTCGAGGCCATGAAGGCAAAGGCATCCGAAACCACCAGGTTCGGGGAACTGCTTGACGTAATGCCCTTTGTGGCAGGGAACAATGTGTATCTCAGGTTCAGGTTCGATACCAAGGATGCCATGGGCATGAACATGGCAACAATTGCATCTGAAGCCATTTGCGATTTTATCACAGGTCAACTTGATGTGGAACTGGTTTCACTCTCAGGCAATGTATGTACTGATAAAAAACCCTCTGCCATCAATAATATTTTGGGCAGGGGAAAGACTGTTGTGGCAGATGTGGTCATTCCGGGAAACGTAGTCGAGCAAAAGCTCAAGACCGAGCCCGGATCAATGGCGAAGGTCAATTACAAGAAGAACCTGCTGGGCTCAGCCAGGGCCGGAAGTACAGGATTTAACGCACATGTGGCAAACATTGTTGCAGCCATGTACCTTGCCTGCGGCCAGGATGCGGCCCATGTGGTAGAGGCCAGCAGTGCTATCACCAGCATGGAGCTTACAGATAAAGGTGACCTGTACTGCAGTGTGACGCTGCCTGCCATACAGGTGGGTACGGTGGGTGGGGGTACAGGTATTGCCACCCAGCGCGAGTGCCTTGAAATGCTGGGAGTAGCAGGAGCAGGAGAACCACCAGGTACAAATGCTAAAAAACTTGCCGAGATAATCGGAGCAGCAGCACTGGCAGGTGAGATATCCCTGATAGGTGCCCAGGCTGCAGGACACCTGGCGCGGGCACACAAACAAATGGGCAGGTGATGAGGGAACATGGAAAAAAAAGATCATTCCCTGTTCGACCAGAAATGTCCTACCTGTGGCAGCTGGATGGAATCCACTGTAAGGAAAAGTACCAAGGGCAAAGAAGTGATCACTTACTTATGCAACGAGTGCGGCCTGAACTACAGTGTGGATAAGTAACTTGTCATGTCATTATGTTACAATGTTTTAGAAATTGATATCCAGATAGTAACATTTCTTTAAATGATAATCATTTCAATTAAAAAATATAATTATCTCTTATTGTAATCTGCAATTTAATGGGGTGAATTCTATCAAGGCCATAGATGAGGTGTTATTAATCGAATTGGATGATGATAACGCCAATATAACCATAAGCGGTGTCCCTGTGATAGTGATGTCAAAATCAACTTTTGGATCGCTTCATAAAGGGATATTAGATGCATTGGGAAAAGGCGCCAGACCGATGTTCTATACATCAGGATATGATGCAGGAAAGAACTCCGCACTTGTTGTTATCAGGCAGTGGGAATGTGAAACAACTGATGAAATAATCAGCGCTACCACTCAACAATTTGCCCGTTATGGCTGGCTAATTCTGAGAGATATTGAATTATCTGTTAACCAGCGGGAGATAACCTGTACAGTGATAAAGAGTGTTGAGGCTATGATACATACCGGAAAAAGCGACACTCCTGTCTGTTACTTTCTGGAAGGCTTCATGTGTGGATATATGGAAGTGGTATTCAATAAGGAAGATATGGTATGCGAAGAGGTCAGTTGCCAGGCAATGGGAGATGATGTCTGCAGGTTTGTAATAAAACCAAAGTTCTGGGAAGAATAAGGATCATGGCAAATATTCAGGATTCTCTACGTGAGATACTAAAAGAACTAAAAAATACCGGTGATATCGAGGCATCGGTCATTTCAAGTAACCAGGGTCTTGTCATGGTTTCAGATGTGCCCGAAAATATACCTGAAGCACTTTTGGGTGCTTATACAGCAACTATTATAGGTTCAGCTAAAACCGTTATGGAAGAGATACAAAAAAATCCGCCAAATATGCTTATTATCAGGTCACCTGATGCCATAACCATAATCATGGAAGCTGGTAAGCTCGCAATACTTAGTTCACTGTTCAGGGATGGGATGAATATAGGTCTTGTGATCGTGGAGATGGAAAAGGCCTGCAGGAAAATATCAAAAATCCTGGAATAATGAGGAGTTGGAGGGAATATGTGTTACTCTTGTGCAGGAGAAGTCTGGTGGAAAAGTTGAGGTTGTGTTAGAAGAGATGGATGCAAAACAAGCCAGATTAAGTCAGGATTGTAAGATTGGTAGCTTGATAATCCTTTAAAGTCTTTCTTTCACTTTTTCATAGAATTCACACCACTCATCGAAGTCGCAGCCCGAGTTCCACGGCATAGCATCCCTAAACTCCAGCACCAGGTCGTAGTATTCCTGCGGCATCCAAGCTGCCTTGAAGTCGAACTGGTCAAAGTCACCCCAGTCCTCAAGAGTGGTAAGCGGATGCATACCGTGCTTAATATCCTCTACAGCACCGAATTCAACGTGGGCGACAAACAATAATCACACTTGGCAGGCAGGAACCTGCTTGTGGCACAGTTCTTGCACATCTGCACGGGTGCCATCGGTTCATCAGGATTCAGCGCCGTAGCATTCACTATTCCCACGATACTGGGGGGTTCGGGTGCAAGCAGGCAGGGCTGGTCTATGAACCGCATCAGTGCAGTTGCCCTCACCGTAATCGCAGTGAAGGGATAGGCATACATTTGTGGATTGTTCAGTTCAGGGTTTGTACTGACAGGCTCCAGGTCTACGGGCACGCCCATAACCTTACCGCCGCCACCCCTGGGTTTGGGTGTGATGATCCTCTGTCCACGTGTGGTGAAATCCAGGAAATCGTTCACATGCAACTCCCCCACCATGGAACGGTCGTAAGGGTGTGTCATTATATAATTGCTGAACCGCTTCTGCATCATATCCTGTATCATATCAGGAGTGAAACCATCCCATGCCAGGATATGTGCCATGGCAGCCCCGCTGGCGCCTGTGGCTATAGATGCCACATCAAATGGGCTCTTGATCTTTCCGGCTGCAAGGGCAGATGCCAGGGTATTGTAGACGGTCTGTGATACGGATTCCAGTATTGCCATGCACATATCGTCCCTGCACAGCTTGTAATATGACCAGCCGATATGGTGCCCGATATCACCTACATGGGTTGGCAGCATCACAATATTTGCAGGATGCACACCCGCATCAAAGGCCGCTTCCACCACAGGCCTGAACTTCTTATCATAGCGATTGAAGTACTCGAACCGGTCATACGACTTATGCCCAAGCTGCCCCATAAGGTCCAGCATACACTTTGAAGGCTCATCCCACACCCACTTGAGATAACGCTTTTCTTCCTGTATGGCCTTTGCAACATTCCCGGTTTCCTTCAGGGTCCGGGTGTAGATGTCGCCGAACACGTATATCCCGTTCAATCCCCAGGATTTCGCAGCCAGTATGGCCTGTTTGTATTTCTTATCAATGGGGGTCCGGGCAATGATCTGGGCCAGCACATTAAATGTACTGCCTGGCAGGGCCGCAAAATCCTTGGATGAGATGATGCCATAAAAACCATTGTGGACACGGGTCGCTTCCAGGCCAATGATGTCATCCGACTCCTCTATGGTCTGGATGAATACATCCACTGCGCTGCGAAAACCCTTATCCAGTTCATACAAAATATCCAGGGTGATGGGAGTCTGCTGCCATTCTAAAAAGGCACAGTCAAAGGCGCTGACCGTGTCGGTCAGGGAAGTAAGAACGTCAAAGTGGATAAGGACCGACTGCTGGTAGAGTGCCATGGCCTCCCGGGACTGGTCAGGATGGGTTTCAAAGTTCCTGACCACTTCAACGAATGGCCTGGTCTGCTCCAGTGTAAAATCATTATACCGATTAGCCTTGATTATGTCAATCGATGCTTTTTGTGCCGCAATGGCATCCTGTACTACCTTTTCTATTAGGTTTGTCATATTTATTCTTCCTTAAATTCAGGGATTATTTCCTTACCGATCAATTGAATGGATTTTTTCTTGTCAGGACCCAGGGGAGAGCCAGGGATAACCTGCGTTACTCCCGCACCTGTCAGGTCATGTATCTGCCCGATACAGTCATCAGGAGTACCGCAGATGGAAAAGGCTGAGATCATATCATCTGTCACGGCCCTGACCGCCTGTTTGAACCCGTCTTTAAAAGCCGATGTGAGTCTTGAATAATCTTCCTCTGGTATGTCGTGTCGCTTTATCACATCGGGCGGCGAGCCCGCCGTGATGAATGCTACCACAGGCCTGGCAGCAGCTACGGCTTCATCCTTGTTCCCAGCCACTGAAAAACTCGTATACGCCCCTACATCGAACTGTGAGAAGTCCCGGCCAGCCGCCCCTTCCTTCAGCAACTTAACTGCGAATTCAAAATCCCTGGGATGGGAGGCATTCACCAGCGCGCCGTCCCCTATCTCGCCCGCAAGCCTAAGCATTCCAGGACCCTGGGCACCGATATATACAGGGACTGAACGGCTGCCGAGATCGAGCTTGGCCTTTTTTATCGAGATAACATTACCGTCAAATGAAACGGGTTCACCCAACGTAAGCCGCCTCACCACTTCCACAGTCTCCCTGACGGTCTGCAAGGGCTTAGTCCACTTAACACCCAGGTTCTCAAATGTCATCTTATCGCCAGGGCCAATACCGAACACAGCCCTGCCCCCCGAAGTCTCGTCCACAGTGGCAATGGCTGAGGCCAGTTGCGGGGCTGTCCGTGTGTATGGATTCGTAACACCTGTCCCCAGTTTAATGGATGTGGTCCTTGCCGCGATGTATGTGAGCAGCGAGAACGAGTCACGGTTGTTGTAGTGGTCAGTGATCCAGGCATATTCAATGCCGTTCTCCTCAGAGAAACGTATCATATCTGCCAGTGTATCTGCAGTTTCATTTGCCAAAAACTCAATACCAAAGTGTACCATATCCAGACCTCACGCCAGTTCGTATGGGTGGTCCTCTGCATGCTCTATGCCAAAATCCTGCAATGAGTCTGCCATCAGGATATCTGTCATGGCAACGGCAGGCGCCGCATATTTAGCGTTCTCCACCGGCCCTATGAACAGCGAGTTGGCGCCAGCTGTAATTCCAATGGTATTGGCCGAGATATCGGCTATCCTGCGGTACTCTTTTTCAGCATTCTTGTGAAGCCAGGCCCATGAACTTGGGATATTGTGGGCACCCACACCAGTGGGCAGGCCGTACAGTGCCTTGACCACAGACAGGAGCCTGAATGAAGAACCTGCGCCCTGACCAAAGGGCTGCACTCCGGGGTCATAGAGTATCTTCTCAAACCCGCATTCCTTTGCAATGGTCAAAAGCCCCTTATCCACAAAACCGCCGCCGTCCTCCAGCAGAGCCGTCCGTGCCTTCACCGACGGGTCCTGCATATTGAATCCCAGTATGACAGTGGCCTCTATCTTTGAGCGGGTAAGTGCTGCAATTTCTTGCTCATCGATCATCATGTTGATGGCATTGTACATAGTACGGCTGGCATAGCCGTTCCCTGATACATGGTCCAGGCCCACTATCCTTGACTCAAGGTCAGCAGAATCTATGATCAGGGGCGCATCGGTATGGTCGGCCACAAAGTCCAGCCCCTTGACCATAAGCTCAGGGGTCAGACCCACAACCTGGAAGATGTAAGGTATGTGGTGCTTATCTCCTGCCTCCTCCACTTCACGGATCTTCGCTTCGGCCTTCTTCTCATCAAAGGTGTTATGCCCAACGTCCACTATGTTATGACCATCATAGAAGATGGTAGGTACCAATACCGTGGGATTCTCACCCACATTGCCCCCTATCTTCACGCTGCCTATCTCGATTACCTTCTGCTCCCTTGCATACTTGAACATAATATCACCTATATCCTCAAACCTAAATCCCCAGCAGGTTGACCAGTAACAGTGCCGCCACCATACCGTAAAGGATGCCAATCCACCTGCCGATCATGGTCCCCCTATGCTGTAGTATCTCGCCGGATGAGAATTCAACAGTGTTCTCGATCTTATCCAGCCGCTCCATCAATGTGTCATAATCCATATCCGATCACTCCCAAAAGCAACAGCAGCAATCCAATCATGAGCCCCACAACAAGGTGCAGCCTGGCAGCGGGATGGCCCACCCCGGCAAAGGTGCGCTGGTCCCGGCCTATGATCATGACCCTGCGCCCCATGTCCTTAACCATCCTGTCGATCTCCCTGGTATTCGGAATACCGATAGCTGGTATGGTCTGTTTCTCCTTCATATCAAGCGCCTCAACAATAATAATATGACCGTTATCACAAAACCTATGACAAAACCCTGGAACATCCCCGAATACATGCCAGACATGATCTTCTGTACCTTGCCCAGGTCCTTGACATCTGATTCTATGGTCCTTATCCTGGCCTCCAGCGAGACCAGTTCCGGGGACATGACAGTTATACCTTCCTCAACAGTCTCACCGGCGCCGCCAAAGGATATCAGTAGCGGCTCACCTTCGAACTCATCTGTGGGAGCCAGGTCGTCTAATGCCTGCACGATACGGTCCATATCCTCCACGTTTATCAGGTCGATTACCTCCACCTGGCTGCGCCAGATATTGATGGTATCGATATCAATATTGGTAATATATGGAATTGCGCCCTTTGCCTCGATAATGCGCCCCTCTTCATCAATGCCGCTGCGGTGCATTGCCATAACGGCATCCCCTGACAGGTGGCCGTGAACCTCTGCGCCGCATACCAGCAGGTACCGTATATTGGTGTTGGAAACAATATTGGCCACCACTTTCTCTATACCGATGTTCTCGGTCTTCATGGAACCAACCAGGGCGCAGTGCTGTGTCAGGCGTTCCTTGTCCAGTTCACTGGCAAGGGTGATAACTGCTGCTTGAGATTCAGGGTCACCTGCTATGTATTCACCAGAGACAGGGGGCCAGTTGGGTACAGTGGAACCCATCACAGGTCACCCCCATAGAGGATATAAAGAGCAATGGCACTGATGAGCAGTCCAAGGATAAGGCCGTATACAAGGTTGGTGATCTTGCCCAGATTCAGGTATATGCCTTCCCGGTTGGGGTAAGAGATTAGGGGTGTGGTATTGGGGTCAAGAGAGAGCATAAGGTCTCTGGCAACCTCTTCCAGAGCATCTATCCGGTCAGATACGACAGCTAGATTAGCCAGCACATGCTCTTCGTCCATTTGGGCAATGATGCCGTTATATGGGTCAAGGGCAATCTTTTCATCCTGGTCTATTATAGCATACATTCTGGCACCTCAATGTTCGGCAGGCGGGAAACCTGTCCATGACATTCCATATATTTCATTTTTCACCATGCGGTACCAGCCCCTGATACATATTGCAAATCCCAGGGCACTTACCAGAATTATCCCGGCATTTGTCGGGGAAGGGGCCATGAGCAGCAGTACAAGTCCGAATACTGCTGTGGTCATGGATGCTTCCACACCCGACAGCCATAGTGTTCTGCGCTGGTTCTCACCGGCTCCCATGCTGCCGTTGTACGGGTGCAGGACAGCCAGGGTCACGGCAATATACAACAGCGGGTATAACAGGGTCACCTGTTCAGGGAACAGTCCTGCAAGAAACCTGATTATCACGGCTGTGGATGCTGCCAGTATGGCGCTTTCCCTTATCATTACTGGGATTCTCATCTTGATGATCTTCTGGGCACAGATGCCTGTGATGGCACCGCCTGCCAGGGCTATGGCAATCTCAACTATAGGATTCATTCCCAGCAGCATTCCGGTATATACGGCTGTTGCACCTACCGCCGTTCCCCAGTACCCTATGGACGAGGTGCCAGTGCCCAGGCCGTAGCTTGCCAGGCTGCGCACGCCGTTGGCGCTGCCTATGAACGCAGGCCAGATAAGTGGAATTAAAATAAAGACATAGGTACCCGTATATCCTTGAAGGAAGATGGCTGCCAGTCCTGTGATCATTGAAACTATGAATAATTTGTGGGACTGGATGTGAGGACCACCCGATGTTCCAGGGGTTTCCGTACTCATTCAGACCGCCCCCATTGATGCATATGTTGATACCGAGTATATTATTAGTGCAAGGAATGTGCTGACGATAAGGCATGACAGGAATGTTTTTGGGATTGTCAGCATCTTCCTGTCGAACATGCCTTCGGTCTTTCCCACAAGGGTATATGCAGGCAGTACGCAGTTTATGAGGAATATGCCTGCTGCTACCATCCCGGAAAAAGCTGCTGTTTCCTGGCTTATTGGTACGATCAGGAAATGTACTCCCAGGAACACCATGGCACCTCCTACTCCTCCCAATATTCCGCCAATGATGCCGCTTATTGCAGTTTGTGCGGGCATGCCGTGGCCGTCTGTGCCTGGAGTAACAAAGGGTTTCTGTTCCCATCCTGTGATCACGTCTTTTGTGCTGCTGCCAAGCAGTGACTGCCCGCTGGCGGTCTGGCCTGAGACAGGGGGTACGCCTGTGCCAAAGGCATTCACCAGGTTGCCGCCCAGTATGGTCAGGACTATCATCAGTGCCGAACCGGCAGCTCCTGAGGCCAGCATTGCAACCGGACCCGAATCAAGGGCAAAGGACGCTGACAGGATGCCGGTAAGTCCTGCGCCGAATGAGAGCATGGAAGGGCCTGTGGCAATACCTGTGGATGCGGACATGGCACCCACTGCACTGGCAGGGATGAAATGTACGCATACACCTACCAGCACGCCGCCTGCGATTATGAATAACATTAAAGAGAAAGGGTCCATTTATTTCCCCTCCTCAAAGGGACCGTAGCGGTCCCGCGTGTATTTTTCAAGAAAGATTATGACGATAAGTATGAGTGCGATTATTAAAAATTCAAGGATGACGGAAGTCCACACACTGCCGGATATCCTGGAGAGGGCGTCAATGAATATGAGCAGCCCGAAGGTAAGTCCTGTCACAGGTCCGCCGAAGCGCAGGGTAAAGTAGGGCGTGTCCACAGAGTTGCGGTAGCCGTATTCACCTTTTATATCAATGTCCCCCTGCTTGGATATGGCAATGCCTGACCCGAACTTGTAGTGCTGGTACAGCCGCTCTGCCCCGTAATGAACATCGCCGGTTGAAGATGCGATGGCACCAAGGGTGAACCCGAGGAACATGGCTATGAGAGGGACAGGGAAGGGGCTGCCAAGCAGACCGTGGATGACGAAGGACAGCAGGGTCAGGCACAGGGCGGTGAGGAAGGTATATGCCATAGAAAGGGGCAGGGGAGAGAGCAGGCAGTCCCAGTAGAGCATTTGCTTGAAGTTCTTCATGCTGGCGATGCGGGATATGTGGGCAAGACTGCCGTACATTCCCTGTAACATTGCTGCAATGAGCGCTCCGACCACGGCACCGAGAATAACTCCTGGTACCGGGTCTAGTCCTATGCGTGTATATAAAATGTAAGCTACTGTTGCAGCCAGTGCCGCCCATAGGGCATTCTGGGGGGGCTCGCCTGCTATGGCCTTGTTGTAATACCTGTGCAGGTGTTCAATCTGGGGTGCCAGTTGTACCTGTGAGTTTGGGTTGCTGGCAGAACCGGCATCAGAGTCTTCGTTCTCAAATATACCTGCCAAAAATGCAAGGAGCCCGGCAAGGGCACTGCCCAGGAGTAATATCTGGAGCATGAAGAGTTAGAATACCTAACTTCCCGATATACATTTCTAATTTAATCGTTTTTTATGATGTTTCGTAATTTATTGAAAGCATGTTCTGCGTCTCCCGGTTTTTTTGTGCCTAAAATATTGACCTTGCCTGTCCTGAATATCATAAGCGTGGCATTATATTTTGGTACACGGTACACAAGCCCGACAAAACTTTCGGGATGATACTCAACATTTTCAAGTCCGAGCAGTACTGTCAGGTGTGTTAGATCAAGGGGTCCTCCCAGGTCTGCAGTTGTGACGATATTCTGTACTTCAATCTCAATTCCAGCATGCTCAATGTCAACTATTTTTAGAATATTTTCAAAAACAGGCTGCCACTTCTTAATGTCCTCGATTTTTTTCAGGTTGCATATGACTTTACCGTTCTTTAAAAAAATCGTAGTGGATCTTGGGCGCTCTTTCCTATAGACTACACCGTCAAATTTCCTTGGATTGTATGGTACATCGAGTTTTGTTGCAATATCTGCCAGATCCAATAGTATGCCAAGGTCGGCAGTGATAACCACATTTACCACTTTGAGCATCAGCGTAGAATTATTTTTAATGGTACTTTTAGCTTATGCAGGAGGGGATGGGTGGTACCCGCCCCAGATGATAGGCAGGTCCGGATACTGCTCCCTGACAGCTGCGCAGACATTGAGGCCGTCCCTGATCTGGTAGCAGGTCATGCTGCTGACGGCAAAACACAGGGCGTCCTGGCAGGCATCCGGTATCTGTCCGGTATAATCTAGATCGGTCACGGCGTTGACAATGCTAATGTTAAAGTCTTGCTTCACCATGCGGGCGAGTGCAAGGAGGGAGAGTGGGACCTGGAGGGATGTGGTCTTCTTGTTGAGTATGGCTACCTGGTGTTTTACTGGCATTGGGTTGAACAGCAGAATGGTGGGTTTGTGGGAAGGCATTGGGATCACGACTTTTTGAGGAGAGTAGGGTGAATTGGAGAATAAAGGTTATGGTGTTGTTTTGAGAAATCGCTGCAAAGGGTGGGTACAAATTGTACATGCCCTTGCTTTAGATACAGCAGGTGGAAAGCAGAAAATGAATTGTGAAAATACAGAGGGAGCATTTAGATAATCTAGTCCATCTCATCCCCAAAAGCCGAACCGTTCAAGGGATGGATCGTTAAAGTCGGTTATGAACGGGTGCAGGAGATAGAAGACCCTGAGCTGGCTTAAAGACGGATGAAAGACATCTATAGTATCAAAGAAAAAGGTCTACCACGGCCCTAGTGTCGAGTCAACCATACAATATCGCTAGATATATTATCTGACACTGTTCCATTTCCCAGTTATTTTTAAGACGCAGATTTACACTGATTTACGCAGATTTAAGGTTGCATCTGCGTAACCTGCACGCCCTTAAGGCGTAGCAGGCATTCACTTCCCGCGGAAGTGAATGTATCAGTGTAAATCTGCGTCTAATATTATTATTGAAATAATTTGATTTTAGAATTGTGCCCTATGCCCTTCATAATCTGACACTTGAAGGTTGACTCGACACTAGTTCAAGGATTACAATGGCTTTTTCAAAGCAATATTTTATGGTGCAGGAAAATATGTGGAGAAAATTAGTGGAAGGGAGGTAAAAACATGGGTCAGGGAGGTCGAAAAATTAACTGATAAACAAAAAATGATATTGGACCTAATAAAAAATAATCCATCTATCTCCAAAAAAGAAATGTCCGAAACCATTGGCATCAGACCAAGTTTTATTGATAAGAATATTACAACATTAAAGGAAAAAGGGTACCTTAAGCGGCTAGGTCCTGCAAAAGGAGGGCATTGGGAAATCATAATAAACAAAAACCATAAATTCAGAAAAACGCAGCATCAAATAATTATTGCAAAATCTCACTTTCACCCCGCTCACTCCAAGCCTTTTTATCCAGTTCATACCTCTTACATAAAAGAATACATCATCAAGGTGAAAGAACATGGATTCAAAAGACGCGCTTGTCGTTTTTGAGGGTGCAAAAATAAGGAGAACGTGGCACGACGACCAGTGGTTTTTCTCAGTGGTTGATATAATCCAGATACTCACAGAAAGTGGCAGTCCGAGACAGTACTGGGGGGTTTTGAAAAAGAGAGACACTCAGTTGTTAACAATTTGTTTACAACTGAAATTACCCTCTTCTGATGGCAAATGTTACAATACAGACTGCGTTAATACAGAAAACGCATTTAGACTTATCCAGTCCATCCCCTCTAAAAAAGCTGAACCCTTCAAGAGATGGCTTGCAAAAGTGGGATATGAAAGGATACAGGAAATAGAAAACCCTGAACTTGCACAGGACAGGGTCAAGGACTATTACGAACTTAAAGGGTACCCTGCGGATTGGATTGAAAAGAGACTCAGGGGCATAGCAATCAGGCAGGATTTGACAGATGAATGGAAATTCAGGGGCATTCAGGAGCAAAAAGACTTTGCGATCCTCACGAATGAGATATCAAAAGCAACATTTGGCAAAACAGTCGGTGAATATAAAAAATTCAAAAGCTTAAAAAGAAACAACCAGAACCTTAGAGACCATATGACTGACTGGGAGTTGATCCTTGCAATGGTTGGCGAAAAAGCAACCACAGATATCACAATATCAAAAGATTCGCAGGGATTTAATGAATGCAAAGATTCTGCTCTTGAAGGTGGAACTATCGCAAAGAATACACGGAAAGAAATAGAGCAAAAAACAGGAAAATCCATTGTTTCAAATGAGAATTATCTTCACTTAACTGAAAAGAAATTAAATAAACAAATCAAGGATTAATCAATCATAATTATAACTGGAAAGCTAGATTAAATGATTGGTATACAAACTCTACGACCTGACCCCCGAAGGGATAAAGATTGTCGAGGGGTTCAATTAGGGGAAATGAGATGGATTCGGAAAAATCATTGATCGTCTTTCAGGATAAGAAAATAAGAAGGCTCTGGCATAATGAAGAATGGTTTTTTTCTGTTGTCGATATAGCCGCAGCTTTGACTGAGCAGGATGATGCTCAAAAAGCAAGAAAGTACTGGAATAAACTAAGCCAAAGGCTTAGAGAAGAAGGTAGCGAAGTGGTGACAAATTGTCACCGGTTGAAATTGCCTGCTGAAGATGGCAAACTAAGGAAAACTGACTGTGCGAACACTAAAACAATACTTAGGATAATACAGTCAATCCCTTCCCCTAAAGCAGAACCATTTAAACGATGGCTTGCTCAAGTCGGTTTTGAAAGGATCAAGGAAATAGAAGATCCTGAACTTGCACAGGAGCGCATGAAAGAGATCTACGAGCAGAAAGGTTACTCAAAATCATGGATAGACAAGCGACTGCGAGGTATTGCCGTAAGACAGGACCTGACTGACGAATGGCAGAAACAGGGGATAAATGAACATATCGAATTTGCAATACTCACTGCCGAAATTTCAAAAGCCAGTTTCGGATTAACGCCTTCTGGATATAAAAAGCTCAAGGGCTTAAAAAACGAAAATCTCAGAGACCACATGACTGATTTGGAGCTCATTTTTTCAATGCTTGGGGAAGCATCTACGAGTGAGATTGAACGGACACAAAATCCCGAAACATTTAATGAGCACAAAAAGGCATCAAAGGATGGCGGTACGATTGCAAAAAACGCCCGTCTGGAACTGGAACAAAAAACAAAACAGAACGTAATAACGGGTGAAAATTATCTGAAAGAACCTGAAGAGAAAAAGCGCATTGGGATAAATTAAAAGCAAAAGGGCGCGGTGTATATTATGAGCAAATGCCCATTAAAAATGGGCGCGTCCGTTTTAATTGAGCGCAAACGATTAAACAATGAATCTAACATACAACATCGAAAAAAACCATTTCGTATACAAACTCTACGACCTGACCCCCGAAGAGATCGCCATCGTTGAGAATTTCAATAAAGGGACGTAAAATGAATCAAAAAGAAGGTTACATAAATGAATGAACAAATAATCGAAATAACAGAGAAAATCCTCAATGCACTCAAGCAGAATGATGTTAAACGTGCATCCCTTTTTGGTTCAGTTGTAAGAGGAGAATTGACTGATGAAAGCGACATAGATATTCTCGTTGAATTCAAAGGGAAAAAAAGTCTGCTTGACCTTGTAGGCTTAAAATTAGAACTCGAAGAGATGCTGAAAAGGAAGGTTGATATCCTTACATACAATTCTCTGCATCCTCTTCTAAAGGACAGGATACTTCGCGAACAGGAAGTGATATTATGAAAAAAGAACCCGAAGTATTTATTGAACATATTTTAGAGAGTATTGAACTTATTGAAAACTATACAGCAAATAAAACGATCAGCGATTTCATTGAATCTGTTCAACTTCAGGATTCGATTATTCGCAGAATAGAAATAATAGGGGAAGCTGTTAAGAATTTACCTGCCGAGGTTAAGAGCAATTATCCTGATGTTCCATGGAAAAATATAGCTGGCATGAGAGATGTCCTTATCCATAAATACTTCGGAATTGATCTGGAGTTGACATGGCAAGTAGTGCAAAAGGACATTCCAGATCTAAAAAGAGAAAACTTGAAAATAAAACAGGATTTGAAAAACAAATAGACCAGCTCGTCTACAAACTATATGACCTGACCCCAGGAGAGATAAAGATTGTCGAAGGGGTCAATGAGGGGAAATGAGATGGATTCAGAAAATATAATTAATTAGATTACTTTCACCCTGCTCACCTAGCCCTTTTAATTCTTGACAACCACTTAACAATATAAGATTGTCCCCATAGGTGGAATTACATGGACTCAAATGATGCACTTGTAGTTTTTAAGGGTGCTAAAATAAGAAGAATCTAGCACGATGAACAATGGTATTTCTCAGTTGTTGATGTCATACAAGCTATTACAAATAGTGGGAGACCAAGAAAATGCTGGTCTGATTTGAAAAAAAGCTTATGGAGGATGGTTTTGAGTTGTCTGAAAAAATCGGACAACTGAAAATCGAAGCGTACGAAAAAATCGTACGTTTGATAATGACCCCTGCGGACGGAATGCAAGGCTTTGCCAACAGTGCCAAAGTCAAAAGGAGGTATCAGGCATGAGCACAGAAAAGACAAATAGGCTGGCAGTTTTTGAAGGAAAGCATATACGAAAAGCTTTCCATGATGGACAATGGTGGTTTGTTGTTATTGATATTGTGGAAGTCCTGACTGAAAGCAGCATTCCAAAGAGATATTGGAGCGATCTCAAAAGGAAGCTTGCTTCTGAAGGATTTACTGAAGTGTCCGAAAAAATCGTACAGTTGAAAATGCTCGCTACAGACGGGAAGATGCGATTGACCGACTGCGCCAACACCGAGACCTTGTTCCGTATCATCCAGTCTATCCCCTCGCCCAGGGTGGAACCGCTCAAACGCTGGCTGGCGCGTGTCGGCAAGGAGCGTATTGACGAGATCGAAAACCCCGAACTTGCCATGGCACGGATGCAGGAACTCTACGAAAAGAAAGGCTATCCCAAAGAATGGATCGACAAGCGTCTGCGTGGCATTGCTGTCCGGCAGGATCTGACTGACGAATGGAAGAACCGTGGCTCCAGTACCTCCCTTGAATATGCCATTCTGACAAATGAAATCATGCATGGCGCCTTTGACCTGAAGGTTGAGGAATACAAGCAAGTCAAGGGATTGGAACGGGAAAACCTGCGCGACCACATGACCGATATCGAGTTGATCCTGACCATGCTGGGTGAAGCAACCACCACCTAACTGCATCGAGACCGGGATTCGCAGGGATTTGAACCGCTGAAGAAAGATGCCAAGGACGGCGGCGCGGTGGCAGGCAGAACGCGCAAGGACATTGAAGCCCAGGCCGGCAAACCGGTGGTGACTGGTGAGAACTTCAAGCAACTGGCAGGGAAGGGACAAAAAAAGTTAAATGGTAACACGCAGTAGATACCTCGCACCCTAACCAGAAACCGACAATCAGAGTGGATTGTTATTTATTTTTGCAAAATCTTACTTTCACCCCGCTCACTCCTAACCTTTTTTTCCAGTTCATACCTCTTACATAAAAGAATACATCATCAAGGTGAAAGAATATGGATTCCAAAGACGCACTCATTGTTTTCGAGGGAGCCAGAATAAGACGAAAATAGCCAGAAATAAGGATGCGGTCGGGTTTGATGAGAACAAAGATGCTGCAAAAGAAGGCGAGACAGTTGCAGGAGTGGCAAGAGAAGAACTGGAAAGAAGAAGTGGTGAGGAAGTAGTATCCAATGGGAATTATCTTAATTTGACTGAAAAGAAATCAAGAAAACAATAACGCTCTGTGCTCTCTGTGGTTGATCTTCTTTGCCATAATCCATTTATCATGCTTTATCAGATTAAATTAAAAAGTCTCGGGTTTTACGATGGGTCGTGTCCCAAAGTTCCCAAAATGCGATGGTAGATAGTGACTTTAAGGAGAAGGGGACGGAAAAAATAAGTTTTACTAAAAAATGGTCATAGTTCAAACTCATCAATAAAACCGATAATTAATTTGTATTTTTCAAGATATTCAAATCCTTTATCTGTCAATGTAAAAAACTTCCTTCCTTTTTCGTCAATAATTTCTTTAATAAATCCCTTGTCCAATAATTCACTTAAGTATTCGGAAAAACTCTGTGATGATAGATTTGAATATCTCAGCAGGGGTGTAGGCTTAATGGAATTATTATAATGTCTAATGATCTTCAATATGTCATATATCACCTCCAAACGATCTCTTTTACGCTTCATCATGTCCACTTGGCCACTTTATAATAGATAATCCCAATCACTGCAATCGATATAACCTGAAATACAGTTTGTATCTCAAATGGAAGCAATCTTCTTGGACTCAATGCGATTAGATTGACTATCCAGAACAGGAAAAACAAAATATATAAAATATAAAGCCTGGAGATTTTTCTCAAATTGCTGAAAATATAGCGGGCAATAATTATTGATGTAAAAATGAGCAATACTGCCTGTGCTAATATCAGAATAGATGGTGATCTCGAAAAAAATGCAATACCTGATATTAGAACGGCAATGACATTAAATAATAAAAAAGTATGCTTGGTATGCAGTTTTTTCCATAGTATACTATACGTCAATGAAAGAATAGCCATTGTGCTGAAGTATCCGATAAAAACCAGGGGAAAAATTCCAAATATGTGTATCGGGAAATAAATATCAAATGTTACTACCATTAACTTTAATAAAACGGATATGAATCTGGAAATATAGGCGAATCCAAAAAATAAGAACGTTATTCTAAAATATTTTATCCCTTCATGCTTTGTCAGACCAAATATTTCCCTGGTTTTATAATATATCGCAAAGCAAAGAAATACAACAATAAGTGTGTAGACAAGTTCTACAGCCAGCCTTGTGGGATCGATTAGATGAAACGGAGGCATATATCCTAATATTCTATCTGAACATTAATAAAAAAGGTGGATGTAAAGTGTACATTTTACCTTCTTTGTTCTTATAAGCAGGTTTTGATAATGTAGTATTTTGAGGTGTAAATAAAATGAAAAGAACGAAGTTCTTTGGTGTGCTGGCTCTGATGATAATTTTGGCAGCATTAGGAACAGCATCAGCTTACAGAGGAAATGTATTTGGAATGGATTCTGAAAGCAGGGAAGATATTGTGAATGCCATTGAAACAAACAACTACCAAGCCTGGAAAGAAGTTATGTCGAACCAATTGACAGAGGAAAACTTCAACGACTGTGTAGAGAGGCATGAGGCCAGGTCTGAAATGCGAGAGCATAGAGAAGACAAGAGACAAGCTATTGAGGCTGGAGACTATAAAGCCTTTAAAGTAGCAGCAGAGAATTTGCCAGTGTTATCAAATATCCAGAATGAGGATGACTTTGAAATGCTTGTCCAACTTCATCAGGCAAAACTGGACGGAGATTACGAAACAGTAGCAGAGCTTAGAGAACAGCTTGGATTGCCCGGCAGATTTGGCGAACATAAAATGTCCGGACAATCCGGAAGAGGAAGGTAACCTAATTATCCTTTTTCTTCTTATTTTTTTTAGATCAATCGATACCATGAGAATATTGACTTAATTCGCTGAATGTAACAGATGAAAAGTCTGACTGAATATGACAAAAAATCAGAACTTACCAGAAAATGAGAATGGTGTACTCCTCCATTTGGAAGATGTCTGGAAGATCTACCAAATGGGAGAAATCGAAGTTCCCGCTTTGAAGGGAGTAACCGTAGAGATTAAAAAAAGTGATTTTGTTGCCATTATCGGTGCATCAGGGAGCGGGAAATCAACAATGATGAATTTGATCGGATGTCTGGATATCCCCTCAAAAGGCAGGATACTATTAAAAGACCAGGATATCAGCCAGCTCAGCGAATCAGATCTGGCAACATTTCGGGGAAAGACGATTGGATTCATCTTTCAGCAATATAACCTGATCCCGACCATGACTGCATTTGAAAACGTCATGCTTCCTTTAGAGTTCCAGGAAATCGATGATAAGATAGCTTCCAAAAGGGCCAAGGAAATTCTGGCTTTCCTGGGATTAGCTGATAAAATTCATCACCGGCCTTCCCAGCTTTCCGGGGGACAACAACAGCGAGTTTCAATTGCACGATGCCTGGTAACAGATCCGGAAATTATCCTGGCAGATGAACCTACCGGTGCGCTCGATAGTGTCACTGGAAAAAATATCATTGAAATGCTTCACAGATTCTGGAGGGAGGAGGGGAAAACGATCATAATGGTCACTCATGACCAGAATCTTGCAAAATATGCTAACACTACCATCGAATTGAAAGATGGTGAAATAATCAGAATACAAGAAAACGCACATGAAATTCTTCGAATGACATGCTCAAAAAATGAAAGTACCCCTTGCAGGCTGTCCCAAAACTAAAAGCGTGTGTACAAATAAAATGA
>JAAXOC010000014.1 GCA_014237145.1 ANME-2 cluster archaeon | reverse complement strand
GAGATGGATGCAAAACAAGCCAGGTTGTTCTCTCTGCTGGATTTGGGGAAATTTATGTGAATGTGGGTAAATCGATAGCGAGAGAGTTTATGTTTTGATCGGTCATACATTGATTGGGTTGCTTGATAATGTTTTTCACTACATCTTTGAAAGTCAAGTTTGAATTTTATTCGTTCAGCGTCGGTTTGAACATAATCTTAAGCAAACAGATAGAATATCCTGCTGATGAAATCTTGGACATTTCGATAACGGCGAACGCTCTACACCCGATACGCCTTCCTATGATCGACTTCAGCCGCTGTTATCGATATTGCGTTATATAAATAAAAATTTTAGCAGGACTGGAGGACTTGCAGTCTGAGATGACATGGTAGAGGCTTCGTAAATCGCCAGCGCATATTCGATGTAGGATTGGTAGTGTGGTCGAGAGGGTTTTTTAAGGAGGATTGATATGAGAAGATGCCCTTATGTTATTCAAAAAAAAATGTTCTCTTCAAGCTGTCCCAAAACAAATTCATATTATACAATTCGGCTATATTTTATCATAATTGGGCAATTATTGATTATAATTCAATGTTATTATCCCAGATGAGATAGATTTCATTTGATTTGTACACACGCTTTTAGTTTTGGGATAGCCTGATTACTAAATTTTATCATATTCTAATTATCAGTATTTCTAACTTTAAGAATTATCTTGACTTTACCAATAAAATCTAAAGTAGAGTATATCAAACTGGAAAATTGAATTGTCTGTAATAAATCAACAGCTAAGCTATAATCCCATAGTATTTTTAATCGAATTTGTTCATCAAAGTTTCCATATTCTTTCATGTAATGAATTAGACCATTTCTATGAATTTCTATAGCCTGTTTTCTATATGCTTCTCTCCACTTAATTCCATATCTTGATGGAGAAGCAATTCCGTATAAATATAAATCAGTCAAATTTGGCTCAAACCTAATGTTATTAGGATTGAAATTTAATTCCTGTATATTTGATGTACCAAATATCTTTTCATCCACTCTCAATGTAGTTATAATAATGTGAGCATTTATTTTATTAGGATCAATTGGTAATAAACTGCTATTAAATGATATTGCATCTTCTACGTATTTAGCAAGTCTCCCGACACCAAAAAATCTTTTTCGATAGAGAGATTATATCTCATGTTTATCCATTTCTTTTGATTCAAAATTATATCTTTTGAAAAATTTTTGTTTTCTACTATTATAGTATGGTTGATTTTGTCCTTCTAGAACCCGAATTACTATTACTTATTATTATCTGTTCGAACGTTTCTAAATTAATATTTTTGTCAATGCCAAATATTTTTTTTGGATATCCCCCACTACCAGTTTCTTCAATTCCATATATCAAAAATCCACCATTTGAGTTTGAAAATGAAGCTACTACTTTCAATAATTTATTTTCATGTTCTGCCTTTTTTTCATTATATTCTTTTTTATATTCTAAAATTTCAGATTCTGTTGTTTTATCAGATTTTAATTTTTCTAAATCTGAATACTCTAGTTTTGATAATGGCTTTTTGAATAACATTGGGAAATAATTGTGTTTCCAAACATATAAAAATGTGGATTTTTTATTTTATGTTTATACTAATCCCATCACCGCTTTAGTCTTACAATTTAATTTTTCCTTCAGGGCAAATGAGGATTTCAAGATTTGACTCACTGTATAAAATGTTTTAGAAGCGTACACTTTTTTGGAGTTACCTATTTTCAAAGAATTTATTGAATTCTTTTATCAGGACAGTTAAAATTCCAAAATACATCACACAGTCTAAAAACTTTGAGAATTATATACTTTTTTAGACTTAATTGTTTTGATGAAATTCAGGTATTTTTTTCTTCAGGGCAAATATGGATCATAAATATTTTATTTTTGATGGGAAGCTCATAAAAAAACGGTTGTGCATGAAATATGAAATTGCGTACACTTTTTCGGACTTACCTATAACCCCGCACTACTATGATTTGTTTGGAAGTTTAATAAGAGTCTCAACGATGATGGCAACAGTCACAACGATTTTCCAATCCATTCCACAACTTTTCTACCAAGATCTGTCGGATAATATATCAGATAATTTCCCTCCTGCTTTGAGCATATCAAACCGCCATCCCTGAGTATAGAAAGATGATATGACATCTTCGAGTATGCATACTCTGTCATCGCGACTATCAGGCAGACACACATCGGCTGTATACAAAGTGCAAATAACACCCTAAGCCGTACAGGATCTGATATCGCACGGGCGATCGAGCTGATATATCCTATTCTTTGATCATCAGGAAGCAATTCAACAATTCCATCTATACCACCTTTTATTTCGAATTCACACCTGATTGAATCTGGTATCTCTATTTCTTCCATGATTTCAAACTATGTGAAATTCTAATGTTAAGTATATATTGTTTCAAATATAATTGAAACGTTGTTGAACGTTGTTGAACGTTGTACGATCTGTTGGCAGTAACCCGGTGCAGAGCAATCTGGTTATTTCGGTAGCTGCGGCACTCATGTACATAACTGGTAAGGCTCATAACATAACCTCCACCATAACCCCCTCCATAACCCTCATGGAAGATCCCTCACGTTTCGTGCCCGACCTGCTGGAGTTCGTGCCCCAACCGCCCGAAAAGGGCAGGATGCTGCTGGATAGGGGGGAAGAGGCAGAAGTGGGATTTCGGGTTGAATACGGGGTGATTCCGTGGGATTTTTTTTGGGGGTTAGTAGAAACCCTGCACCAAAATTTTAACCAAAACGATGATTTTTCCGGTCTCAGCGGAACTATGAGTTATGGCTTTTACGATGCATACATCTACACACAGGCAGCATTCGCTGCATTCTCACACAATGGATGCCGTGGCCTTGCTGTCCGCCAGTTCAAAAACATCTGCGGGACGGTTATCCCTGCATTTACCGCAGCCCACGCACGAGCTATGACTTATTTCGATGGTAATGCCGTTTGCCTCGCATTTCATTCTGGCCATTGGTTTTTACCCCCTATTGAGACCTGAATAAATTTTTAGTATAAGAAGCATGTCCAATTAAAGTGGGGGTGTTGAGTTGTGTATTTTTGTTGTCACGATCCCGTTTTAGAAATAGTGCCATATGGCCAGTACTTCAGCTTTGTAAGATAAATATACACAAAACTGAGGTATTAAAAATGAAACGAAATCAAGAAAAAGAACGAAATGATAGACTCTCTTTCAAGACACTTGACACTCAATTCAAACAATAAGCAATATATGGGGTGAATTGTTCACAATTGGAAGCAAACGCCCTTATTGATATTGTCAAAGAAGTCTATTTTCCATTCCTGAATAAAAAAACCACATTTTTCATCCTTACAAGATATCATCTTGTTGACTTCTTTAATTTCAACATCACGAAGAATGGCTTTATTAGCAAGGCTAAATGCATCCCAATTATGATTGTCCTCAAATATCATTCGAACTGAAAGAGGGGGATTTGTTTTTATGTCTTGTTGATGTAGTAACTCTTGCATGTGGCTAAACATGCATGGCATTCCCTCATATTTGAGGGTTTGCCTTTCTATCTTGACATACTGGAATCTATAAATGCATTTCAATATATCAAGATTTGAGGAGAAATTTATACGCTATATACCACAAGAAATCGGATACTCAGGATATTCGCAAATAATCCATGAGGGGATATCAACAAATACAAGATTGCCAGACCGATTCTATATTCCCTGAAAAAATGTTACTGGCCTGTAGTTTTTGATTCAAAAATGGTAGATTCTTTGTGGAATATAAACGACTGATAAAAATCGGTGTTTAACACTTAAAAATTAATACTGGCTCTTCTTCTCCAGAAAAGCCAGTATTGAATTTATTTCATATAAGGCCTACTTAAATTATTCAATGGCTTAATCATTTATGGGCCTGCAGGTTCCCATATTTTATGGATCCTTCTACAGATAGCACTTCTTGCCCATCGTTATCAACGATTAGTATCCATGCAGTATCTGATTTTCCTGGTTCTCCTTTGTCAACGAATATAAAGTTGATGGTCGCACCCTCTACACCATTGAACCTGCCAGTCCCCACACCCGTGAAGGTGTCAAGTGGAGCTACAGGTGGTTTCTGATTGATTTCTGGATCATCTGTGCAAATTGCAGATGTCAATTCAAGCATATGAAACTTATTTCCATCTGGCCAGTTCACCTGTAAATTGTTCGGTTTACTTAAATCACAGTGGATCTCAAAACCAAGAGTAACCCGAGCATTATCGTCTGTGAAAACACTTCCCCCTCCAGTCATGCGACCCTTAGCAGGCGAAATTTCGTAGGGTATGGACAGGGCTGCAGCAGTCCATACAAAGGAAGCGGGGACATCATAATTTAAAATGCGGTTTTCAGAAAGTGCCTGTACCGTCAATTGGGTTGCTTGTGCTGGGATATCAACCGTTAATTTCAGGGTATCCCACTCTTGACCGTCGTTGCTGTCAAGGTAATTGTCAAAATAAACTTCTGTACCCATATCTGTAGTGATTTTTATTGAACTGGGACGGAATTCGCCGCCACTTGTCGTTCCTGCAACACTGCTGAAAAACATAGAGAGGTCTGCCTGCCTATCAGTGGTTGCCGGTGCAAAGATAAAGGTCTGAGGAACAGTGGTATCTAATGTAGGTTCAAATCCACTAAATGCAAAATCGTTCCCATCCAGCAGTTGAATATCTTTTTGTGGGGTACCATCATCGATTATTACTAATATTCCGGCTCCATTATTTGCATAATTAAATTCAGCACCCGAGATTTGGAAAGTGTTTAGGCCATTCTTAAGACTGAGACGCTCTATATTGGTTATGTCAGCCCTATAGCTTGAAGTATTTACGTCTCCAAAACATAATGTGGGTCCCCCGATCAGTATCCCAGTAACCTCAATGCCATCAACAAGAACCGTATCATCTCCCTCAGGAGAAGTATGTTGACCTTCCCAGTACAGAAGCACCTGTTTTACATCTACTGAACCGGGAATAATAATATCTATCGTTCCAGGTTGTGGTATAAGACCAGTTCCACTGGCAATAACTCCCGTACCAGTTGAAATATCTATACTTGGTGTTCCCAGGTTTTCGGTCCCATCGGCAAAAACTGCTTGAGACGAGAGTACCAAGTATACTCCAAGTAATATTAAATAAATAAATATTTTGCTTAAGTTATTTGTCATATCTTAACCTCCGAGTATATTTTATATGTGCGTGAATATATCAAGACATGTAAACTTAATTTTATGCAATAGTTTGATGCCAAATTACATTCTCACATTTATATATTAGCACTTATCAGTATATAATGTTTTTTATATATGTACTCTAAAAAATTTATGGTGATGCGCATACTCATTATAACATACACAGTGTTTTTTAATAAATATATCAGAATGTCCCAGAATACTTTCACCTCACTCTATCCTCACATTATTACCCCCATACGACCTAACATCCACATAACTCAACAAAATGCGAGGCTACCGTATGAACAATCCATCCTCTCAAGCCTGTGGCCTTGACCTTGAAAGCTTCAAACCCTCCACCATAACCCTTGTAGAAGGCCCCTCGAAGTTCGTGCCCGACCTGCTCCTGTACCTGTGCGCCCATACTGCGGACCGACACCAGCAGGACGCAGTCTTCGTGGACGGGGGTAACAGCTTCAACCCCTACACCTTGCGAAGCATATCAAAAGTGCTGCAGGCAGACATAAAAACCGTAATGACAAAGACCCACGTAGCCCGTGCCTTCACCGAATACCAGATGAACGACCTGCTCACACAACAGCTGCCGCCCGTTATCCAAAAATACCAGCCCCGGCTTTTGGCAGTAGCGTACCTGCCCCACCTGTTCGACAGCCCCCATTCCCACAGACTGCTTAAGCAGGCAGTAGAGCACCTGAAGGAATACACCCGTACCCACGGCCTGACCACGGTGGTGACCAGCTATGGAGGCACATGGTGGGGTGCCGGGCTGGTGGAAGAGTGTGCCTGCAGGGTCATCAGGGTAGTACAGCACCGCAAACTGCTCAGGATGCTGCGGAGTATAGTTATTAAGATAAAAACCCTTCAGATAGAATAACTCCTGAAATGGCACTGTGGAGTTTATCCACAGTACCTAATTTCCTTTATTTTCCTGTTTCTTAAAGACTATTTCAGATTCCTCCACATCCACCTCAATGGAATCCCCTTCACCGAACTCCTTGTTCAATATCTTCATTGCCAGTGGGTCCAGTATCTTATGCTGTATGGTACGTTTAAGTGGCCGAGCACCGAAAGTGGGGTCAAATCCAGTTCGTGCTATGAAATCCCTCGCTTTTTCACTCAGCACGATATTAATTTTCCTCTCCTTCAAACGTTTACTTAATATATTGACCTGGATGTCAACGATCTTCACAATCTCGGGCAGCTTTAACTGGTGGAATATTATAACGTCATCAAGCCGGTTCAGGAACTCGGGCCTGAATTGAGCCCGTACTGCCTCCATCACCCGTTTCTCCATCTCAACTTCATCATCACC
Source organism: ANME-2 cluster archaeon (assembly GCA_014237145.1). Classification (NCBI taxonomy): domain Archaea; kingdom Methanobacteriati; phylum Methanobacteriota; class Methanomicrobia; order Methanosarcinales; species ANME-2 cluster archaeon. The sequence continues at coordinate 14,292 of JAAXOC010000014.1, read as the reverse complement.
ATGTTCGACTATCCACTGACTTCCGATATTAGATGTCATGATTATCACCGTGTTCTTGAAATCAACAGTGCGCCCATGCCCGTCTGTAAGCCTGCCGTCATCCAGTATCTGAAGCATAAGATTGAACACATCCGGATGTGCCTTTTCGATCTCATCCAACAATATTACCGAATACGGCCGCCGCCTCACAGCTTCTGTAAGCTGGCCACCCTCCTCATATCCCACGTATCCGGGCGGCGCACCGATGAGCCGGGCCACTGTATGCTTTTCCATATACTCGCTCATATCCAGCCTGACCATTGCGGCCTCATCATCGAACAGGAATTCAGCCAGTGCCCGGCCCAGCTCTGTTTTACCCACGCCGGTGGGGCCCAGGAACATGAACGAACCTGTGGGCCGGTTTACATCTGAAATGCCGGCCCTGCCCCTTCGCACCGCATTGGCCACGGCAGTAACGGCCTCTTCCTGTCCCACCAGACGCTGCCTGATGCGCTCTTCCATATTCACCAGTTTTTGCATCTCGCCTTCCAGCATCTTGCTCACCGGGATGTGGGTCCAGTTGGATACAACCTCTGCTATGTCCTCCTCGTCCACCTCTTCCTTGAGCATTTTCTGGTCCTTCTGGAGCTCTACCAGTTTAGTATTTTCAACTTCCAGTTGCTTTTGCAATTCCGGCAGTGTGCCATACCTAAGTTCAGAAGCCATCTCCAGATTGCCTTCATGTTCTGCTTTCTCGGATTCCATCCGTTTCTTTTCTATATCACCCTTTATTCCCCGTATGATCTGGATGGTGTCCTTTTCAAGCTGCCAGTGGGCCTTCATCTGGCTGCTCTGTTCTTTTAAGTCAGATAGTTCTTTATCGATCTTTTCCAGGCGCTCCTTCGAGTAATCGTCCTTTTCCTTCTTCACTGCCTGGCGCTCGATCTCAAGCTGCCTGATCTTCCGCTCAGCATAATCAAGTTCAGCAGGCATGCTGTCTATCTCTATCCTGAGCTTGGATGCGGCCTCATCGACCAGGTCAATGGCCTTATCAGGTAAAAACCGGTCTGTAATATAGCGGTTGGACAACACAGCTGCAGCCACGAGAGCCGAATCCTGTATCCTGACACCGTGATGAATCTCATATTTCTCATTTAAGCCACGCAGGATCGATATGGTCTCATCCACAGTGGGTTCATCCACCAGTACGAGCTGGAACCTGCGCTCCAGTGCTGCATCCTTTTCGATGTATTTCCTGTACTCGTTCAGTGTAGTAGCACCAATGGCCCGCAGTTCTCCCCTGGCCAGGGCTGGTTTCAGGAGATTTGAGGCATCGATGGACCCTTCGGCTGCCCCTGCTCCCACAAGGGTGTGCAGTTCATCAATAAAAAGGATGATGTTTCCTTCAGAATCCTGTACCTCTTTGATCACCGCTTTCAGTCGCTCTTCGAACTCACCACGAAACTTGGTACCTGCCACAAGGGCACCCATGTCAAGGGTCACGACTTGCTTGTCCTTGATGGTGTCAGGCACATCCCCCATAAATATGCGAAGCGCCAAACCCTCTGCAATTGCGGTTTTTCCCACACCGGGTTCCCCTATAAGTACAGGATTGTTCTTTGTCCTGCGGGAAAGTACCTGAAGTACCCTGCGAATCTCGTTATCCCGACCGATCACAGGATCCAGCTTTCCCAGTGCTGCTGCTTCTGTGAGGTCACGACCGTACTTTTCCAGCGCCTGGTATTTATCCTCCGGATTCTGGTCCGTGACCCTGGATGAACCCCTTACCTCCTTGAGGGCTTTGAGGATTATATCCTTTGTTGCTCCATTCTCTTTCAGGATATCTGACGAGATGCCATGTTTCTCATCAGTAATGGCCAGCAGCAGATGTTCAGTGCTCAGGTATTCATCTTTAAGCTGTTTCATCTCATCAAAGGCCGCATCAACCACATTATTGATCCGCTGGGACATATAGAGCTGTTCTGCTCCTGCCACTCTTGGGATCTTGTTAATTTCTTCTTCCAGCCGCCCGATTATTCCAGATACATTGGCCCCTAATCTTTGAAGTATCTGTAGGGTAAGTCCTTCTTTCTGGTTGATCAGTGCCAGCATGAGTTGTTCTACATCAAGCTGCTGCTGATTATTATCAAGTGTGATATTCTTTGCATCAGAAAATGCTTCCTGTGCCTTTATGGTAAATTTATCTAATCTCATAAGTGATCACTGAATAATTAAATGACTTTTTTTTAATTAATAAGTTGCCAAGGATAGTCAAGACTACTACTACTCCTATATTCCAGATGTAATTATAGATAAATCCTTCTTATCCTTATGTTCCAGCCTGGAAATATACTTCTTCATACGGCTGTATGACTACGAAACCGTCACCTTTGAAGGCCATCTGTAGTGATTCGCCACTGCTCCGTCCCACAAATGTCTTCAGGGAAACATCTGTTTTCAGATCAGGTTGAAGATTGCCTGACCATGCCACTGTGGCATTGGGGTCAGTAAATACGGGGGTTTCAGGTGTTACTTTGAGTGTCAGTGGGTCATAGTGTGTGGTTATGGCAATCATACCTGTTCCTTCAAGTTTTACATTGAAAAGCCCGCCTGCCATTAATCCTGCAACTTTTTTCAGCATTTTTATATCCCACATGATTGACTCCTCAAATGCCAGCAGGTCGTTGCCGTTGACAAATATGGACTGCTTGTCCAGGTTGATGACCGATATCTTCTTACCACTGTCTGCTAAGTATAATTTGCCTGTACCTTCTGCTTTTGTAAGTCTTACGCCTTCTCCAGTCACGGCTTTTTTCAGCATTTTGCCAATTCCGTGTTCCATGACCCCTTCCCTGGTGAACTTGATATCTCCCAGGTAAGCAACCATTGATCCCATTTTCGTCCATACTTTTCCTTCTAGATTTATCTCAAGCAATCGGTCCCGTTCCAGTTCGAAAGTGCCCTCTCCCAGATCACGCTGTCCGGTCGAATCAATAAATTCATCGATTGAGTATTTTCCCATTTAATCTCCTCCTGATCCAAAAAAAATGGATCATGTATTTATGTACATTTCATAGGTTAAGTAATTTTTTTGTGATTGATTTGGACTTGCGACCTAAAAGGCTGAATTTTCACATTTTAAGATGATGTACAGGTATTTGGTTAATAGGAGACTGTCGGAAAAGTACCTAAAAAGCGCTTAAATTGAAACTTTCAAAATTATTATTCCAACTAAATCACCATGCTGCGCCATGTCGAGTTTAGACCGTAAAGCTGAAATATTGAAAAACAAGGCTTTTCCGACAATCTCTAAATATCAAACAGATAAATAATGATTAGTGATTTCAATGGAGCAGGAAATATTTAATTTTACAGTTCTCATTGAACAGGATGAGGATGGAATATACATTGCAAAAGTACCAGATATTTCTGGCTGCTATACTCAAGGTAGATCTGTAGAGCAAGTCATGGAACGAATAAAGGAAGCAATACAGGTCTGCATTGAAGCTGAAGATAGAGATAATATTCTGCCTTTAAAGTTTGTAGGAGTACAGCAATTAGAGGTTAAAGTATGACACGTCTCCTTCCTGTTTCCGGCAGGAAGATGTGTAAAATTCTTGAAAAATTCGATTTTGAGAATTGAAGAAGGTTCAGTTAATACCGCATAACCTCTTCCACCATCCCCCTGGCAACTCCTATCACACCATCCAGTATTCCATCAAACCCGCCATCCCCTATCTCCATTTGGCCCCGGCCGCCGAATATCTCCTCACGCACCCGGCGCCCCACAATATCATCATTCCCTGGAGAGACCCTGATAATAACAGACCCGGGCGGCACATGGGCATGGTGCGTGATACCGTCCCTGTCACCGTCGGTGATGCCTATCATTGGGATGCCCAGGCGGGTAAGCAGGTCGCCTGCTACTGCCGTGGTATCATCCCCCACTACTACTGCCATATCTGCATCCTTTGCTATCTCAAAAGTATTCTCTGCCGAATGGTCTATGATCACTGCATATCCCGATGCCTTGTGTTCAAGTACCCTGGGTGTGGTAACGGTATCCCTTAAAACCCCTGACCGCACAATTGCAGACGAGAGGTCAACATGTTCCAGTTTCTCAATACCATGGAGTTTGAGCCTGCCCCCATCCAGTCCTGTTATCCTGCCGCCACTGGAAATGATCTCAACATTATCAGACAAAGCCTTTCCAATAACAATACCATTAACGGTCACATATTCCCCCGGCCTTACTCCAAAAACCGGCCTTCTTGTAATTCCATTTTCCATTACCAGATCCATTACGGCTGGTGGAGATTGAACCACACTGGCATCCAGTACTTGCTTCAGTTCATTAAAAAAAGGATGAAAAGCATTGTTCAACCGGATAAGTGAACATCCACCCGCATACTCCAACTGGTATACAGGCTTTTCCAATACAGGTAGCCGCTCAAATACAATTCTTCCAAAAGCCAGTCCCGTTTCTATGGACTTACCTTCATTCACCAGCAATACTACATCACATGAAGGATTAAGGGCCAGAATAGATTCACCGGGTTTCAAGCTACTGCTGATATCGATCAGGTCCTCCAATCCTGCATCGATCACAGCAGCCCTGCCCATGGCGCCTCCCAGGACAGGATGCACTTCACCCATGCCGGATAATATTTCAATAAGTCTCCCTGCCCTGCCAGAGTCGATAACCGCAGGTCCATGGATTACGACACCAATACGCAACATGTGTATATAACTATCCGCCAGATTCCAGGTTACTATCCTCAAACTTTACATCTTTTGCTTCTTCTTCTGCTTTTTCCAGCACTTCCTGTATCTCCTCTGTGGAGAATTCACGCTCGCCCATCTCAGCCTTGGTTTCCAGTTCTTCCAGCACAGTAAGGGTTTCCAGCTTATACAGCAAGTTTTTGGTATCGATCACGGCCCAGGCACCTTCGCTGTCACATATGATCTCAGTCACATGCCCCTTGGTGCCAGTTCCTCTGTATTTAACAGGATTGCCTACTTCGATAGGTTTACCGTTGGCATCCACAACCGGATAAGATCCTGATTCGCATTCAATTATTTCTGGCATATTCCACCTTTTGATTAGGATTTACATCCAATAGTATAAATATTTCACGCGGGCTCATAAAAGCCGGTATCAAGTGTCTGTTACTCACCTTTTTTCAGCACAGCATGTGCAGCAGCCAACCTGGCGATCGGAACCCTGAATGGTGAGCAGCTCACATAATCCAGCCCGATGTTGTGGCAGAATATAACACTACTGGGCTCTCCGCCGTGTTCGCCGCAAATGCCAATTTTCAGGTCAGGTCGACTTGACCTGCCCTTATCCACACCCATCTTGATAAGCTGGCCAACACCATCCTGGTCAATAGCCACGAACGGGTCATTTTCAAGTATGCCTATTTCAACATAATACGGAAGGAATTTACCGGCATCATCACGGCTCAGGCCAAATGTGGTCTGTGTAAGGTCATTGGTACCAAAACTAAAGAATTCTGCCTCTGTAGCGATCTCATCCGCTGTAATGGCTGCCCTTGGAAGTTCTATCATGGTCCCGATCATGTAATCCAGTTCAACGCCCTGATCTTCCATGACCTGTTTGGCCACTGCCACGGCACTATCCCTTGTAACCTTGAACTCGTTGATATGACCAACAAGAGGTATCATCACTTCGGGCACGATCTCATACCCATCCTTTACCAGTTCGCAGGCAGCCTCAAATATGGCCCTTACCTGCATCTCATAGATCTCAGGATATGTGATGCCGAGCCTGCAGCCCCTGTGTCCAAGCATGGGATTGAACTCATGAAGCGAATTCACCCGCTTTATCAGGTCTTTGATCTCACGAATCTTATTAGTGTCACCGGCAGCCTTTAACTTTGCATACTGCTCCATAAGTTCGTCATGTTTTGGAAGGAACTCATGAAGTGGCGGGTCCAGCAGCCTGATAGTCACAGGATACCCTTTCATTACCTCAAATATACCCGTAAAATCGCTACGCTGCATGGGTAACAGCGTCTTCAGTGCCGCCATCCTGCCTTCTTTTGTATCTGCCAGGATCATGTCCTGTACTATATGGATTCTTTCCTCGCCAAAGAACATATGTTCGGTCCGGCACAGACCGATGCCTTCGGCACCAAAATCCCGGGCAGTCCCGGCATCCTCGGGAGTATCCGCATTGGTCCTTACCCCAAGTGTCCTGACATCATCTGCCCAGTCCAGTATTGTGTTAAGGTCCCCGCTAATATCAGGAGTAATAAGTTTGGCCTGGCCTACAATGACTTCACCGGTCGTACCGTTCAAAGTAATAAAATCGCCTTCCTTCACTGTATGGCCGTTCGCAGTGAACAGTCCCTCATCCTCGTCGATCTGGATTGCACCGCATCCCGCAACACAGCATTTACCCATGCCCCTTGCCACCACTGCTGCATGGGACGTCATACCGCCCCTGGCAGTAAGTATACCCTGTGCCACATGCATCCCGCCAATATCTTCGGGAGAAGTCTCGTTACGCACCAGGACCACTTTTTCACCTGCTTCTGTCATCTCTTCGGCATGTTCGGCAGTGAACACCACCTTTCCGACCCCCGCGCCGGGTGATGCAGGAAGTCCCTTGGCTATTGCATCCACCTTCTCGTTGGGGTCGATCATAGGATGCAGGAGCTGGTCAAGTTGCTCTGGGTCTACCTTCAGTAGTGCCTCATCCCTGGTGATCAGTCCTTCGTTGAACATGTCGATTGCGATCTTAACTGCAGCCGCTGCGGTCCGCTTGCCTGTCCTGGTCTGGAGCATGTAGAGCTTGCCCTGCTGGATCGTGAACTCGATATCTTCCATTTCCTTGAAATGATGTTCAAGCCGTTCCTTGATGTCATCGAGCTGGGCATACATCTCTGGCATTTCCTGGTTCAGTGCTTCGATGTGGTGGGGCGTCCTGATACCTGCCACTACGTCCTCGCCCTGGGCGTTCATCAGGTATTCACCATAGAATTTTCGTTCACCTGTTGAAGGGTTTCGGGTAAATGCTACACCAGTTCCTGAATTTTCACCCATGTTCCCGTAGACCATGAACTGCACATTTACGGCAGTTCCCCAGTCGTCAGGTATGCCATTTATCTTCCTGTATTTAATGGCCCTGGGCGTATTCCATGAATCAAAAACAGCATTTATGGACATCCATAACTGGGTCATAGGGTCCTGGGGGAAATCCTGGCCTGTCTTTTCCTCGACCATTGCCATGTATTTTGCTGACACATCCTTGAGGGCCTCTCCGTCCAGTTCAGTATCATTCTCAACACCAAGTTCTTTCTTCTTGGCACCCAGGATATTCTCGAACTTCTTATGCTCAATGCCCAGTACCACATCGCTGAACATGTTGATAAAACGCCTGTAGCAATCGTAGGCGAACCTCTCGTCCACTTCCTCTGCCAGTGCCGCCACTGTTTTGTCGTTCAGTCCCAGATTAAGTACCGTATCCATCATACCAGGCATGGATATCCTTGCACCTGACCTGACAGATAACAATAATGGGTTTGAATTGTCACCGAACTTGAGCCCGGTTTCTTCTTCCAGTTTAGCAAGCTGCTGTGCAACCTGTTCATCCAACTTTTCAGGATATTGCTGCTGGTTTTCGAAGTATTCTGTACATACTTCCGTTGTTATTGTAAAACCCGGGGGTACAGGTATTCCCAAATTAGCCATCTCAGCCAGGTGGGAACCTTTTCCACCCAGAAGATTTCTCATTGTTGCATTGCCTTCAGTCTTATCTTCACCGAAAAAGTATACATATTTATGGTCTGGCAAATCACTTCCTCCATTTTTTATCTAAATATGGTTATGTTTCAATCAAGTAATTTGACCCGAAATTCGGTTAAATGCTTAATAATATTGCGATAAGATTCTAATAACAAATTGAGTATTTTTGAAAAGTATCCCTGAATGAGGACAGTAATTAGAAAAAATATAAATAGAATTTAACCAACCTTCTATTAGAATATTGTAAAGTTAACAATCAAAACAAGAGTGGTTTCAATGTCAGTGGGATTTGTATTAATAAATGTGACCCCGGGCAAGGAGCGGGATGTGTTCGACTGTCTGTTAAAAGAGCCAGATATTCCAGAGATTTATCCGCTGTTCGGGGAATATGACCTTATTGCAAAGGTTACTGTAAAGGATTTCGACCAGTTGAGCGATATTGTTTTTAACAAGATCCGCAAAATAACAGGTGTGACCGACACCAAAACACTAACGGGAGGTAAGTTCTAAATTTAGTATTGCAGAAACCTGGAATCTTTGAGATAGATTTCCCCAAATTATAATTCACTGTTTTTCCTTGATCAATTTTACGATAGTCCCTGTACTGCAGGTATTGCACCGCTCATAGGCAGTTACCCTTACAACTTTCGCATTTATTCCCCTGTCCCTGATTTTTTCCTCAAGTTCTTTGGCATTGAAATGCTGGTCATGTCCAAGCACCACGATATCGGGTCGAATATCCTCAAGTGGTTTGAACATGTCATGATTATCTCCAAGTACAGCATGGTCCACCACTTTTAATGCTGCGACCATTTTTAACCTTTGGTCATCGGAGAGCACTGGTTTTGGTTTATGGTCCACCATGGAACTGCGAGCTACGATGACCCACAACTCATCACCCAGTTTTTTTGCTTCTTCCAGATACAACAGATGTCCAGGATGTAAAATATCAAAGGTCCCTGTGGCCAATACCCTAACCAACAAATATCACCGACAGTTAATTCTGCTGTTTAGCCATAAGGATTGCGAAGTTAAAGTTTCATATTAATCATTACATTTATGTGATTTTATACGTTTTTTATCAGGACAAATCCAAAAAACATATAAGTACATTATCCAATATCACTTTCGTGATCCAATATGGCTAAAGTAGGATTTATAAAGTTAGGAAACCTGGGTATGTCCCAGGTTGTCGATCTCATTCTTGATGAGATTGCTGCGAGAAAGGGAATAGAGGTTATGTCTTTTGGTACGGGAGCCAAAATGGGTAAGGAAGAGGCTGCAAAAACGAAACACTTCAAGGAATTTGAAGCTGATTTCTATGTCATGATAAGCCCCAATTCATCTGCACCAGGCCCCACAGCGGCACGGGAGATATGGAAAGATAAAAAAGTCATCGTGATATCTGACGGCCCAACTAAGAAAGATGACCGCAAGGCCCTTGAAGATGCGGGATTCGGTTATATCATAATGAAAGTGGACCCACTTATTGGTGCAAAGACAGAGTTCCTTGACCCCGTGGAGATGGCCAGCTTTAACAGCGATGCCATGAAAGTGCTGTCCACATGTGGTGTGGTCAGGTTGATACAGGAAGCATTTGATGCTGTTATTGCACAGGCTGATGCTGGCAAGGACCTTGAACTGCCCCATCTCCTGGTGAGTGCCCAGAAAGCTGTGGAGAGTGCTGGGTTCAACAACCCATACGCCAAAGCTAAGGCACTGGCAGCCCTGCATATGACTGATAAGGTGGCAGAGATCAACTTCCCGGCTTGCTTCATGATGAAGGACATCGAGCAGGTTACATTGACAACTGCGACTGGTCACGAGATGATGAGAGCTGCAGCCCAGCTGGCAATAGATGCCAGGGAGATAGAGAAGGGCAATGATGCAGTGTTCAGGCAGCCCCACATGAAGGATGGAAGTCTGAAGACCAAGACCAAACTGTACGAGAAACCTCAGTAAAATTATTCCATCAGGGGCAATTTAAATGCCCCTATCTTCTTTTTTTGACTGTATATCAAGTATAACTTGCTTCACCTTTTCCGTTCTTTTTAGCGCATAGGAAATTATATACTTTCATGCAGGCTTGGAAAATGCGAACGACTTCCCCACACCACATCCAGCGTAGTAACACATACGCCCGGTCAACAACGCCAGGAACGAGGTGCACAGAAATCTTATTATTTATTCTTCTGAGCAACCCTCATACACATATTCCTATTCCATCATGTAACCTGCATCATATTCCTTCAATGCTTTTTTCGCATTTTGAATGAGCCTGGAAGTAACATACAAAGAAGAAATATCTAACAGGTCTTCAAGTGCTTTTGCTGCATCATCATAGGATATTATCCCCTCCCTGTATGCCCTGAGAAGTATACCTATGGAACCAACAGGTTGCATTCCCATTGATTTTAGAACATCCCTTACGTCCAGGTCATCGCTCAGGACGAGATTGATACCTGTATACTTTGAAAGTGTTATTACGCTTCCATCAGGTATGCTGATGTCATATTTTGTTGAAAAATATTCTATCTGGTCCTTTTTGTTTGATGTAATGTCAACTATCTCAAATATCTTTGACTCAATTTCATTGTTCCCGGGCAGGTTGCAAACTTTGACTTCGTTGTAGACATCCCTGGGTACAAGCACTTTGCTGAATAGTGAAAAACACGTGGATGTTCCTATCTCTGAGAGATGTATGATGGGCCCGGCATCAGAAATTGCTTTAATCTCCATGAAGTCCCCATTGAATGTCTTCTTCAACTGCGGCTTCAAGTCTCGCCAATTGTTTCCGCTCTACCATATTGCGCACGGCATCCCGGATGGCTTCTGAACGATTGGCATACCACCCTTCTTTGATCAAGGCATCGAGTTCTGCTACCAGTTTTGATGTCAATTTGGCAGGGATTGTTTGCAATTGTATCACCATGGTATACTATGGTGGTTTAGTATGTATTCTTTTTGGAGGAGGGGGGTTAAATTAACAACATAAGCAATGAAAATCTCTGAAGAGAGAATCTAAATATTGAAAAAATTACCACAGTGGGATGTCACCATAAAACCCACCTTTGCAAGCTGTCCCAAAACCAATATATTTTATACAATTCAGCCATATTTTATCTCAATCAGACAATTTTTAATTATAATATAAAATTATTATCCTAAATGGGATAAACATCATTAGATTTGTACACATGCTTTTAGTTTTGGGACAGCCTGTTTGGGTAAATTATTTATTGGGCATTCCCTAACTTAAATAGACAATCAATACTATTTGCAATTGTTAACAAAATATTAATACAATAAAGTTAAAGATTATTCCCTCATAGCAGGTAGATAATACTATGAAATTAACCAACAAAAATATACTAATAACAGGTGGCGCAGGCTTCATCGGCAGCCACGTTGTAGATCATCTCATTAAAAAAAACAAGGTCACCGTTCTTGATAACCTGAGTTCCGGCAGAATGGAATTCGTACAGCACCACATGGATAATACTAATTTCAAATTGATCGAGGGTGACTTAATGGAACCCGGCACCATCACATCTGCCCTTGATGGCATTGATATGGTGTTCCACCTTGCCGCCAACCCTGATGTGAGGCTGGGGGCAGAAGACACAAAAGTGCACCTTGAACAAAACATCCTTGCCACCTACAACCTGCTTGAAGCCATGAGACTAACAGGGACCGCCCGGTTAGTATTTACATCCACATCCACAGTGTACGGTGCTGCCAGCATAATGCCCACACCAGAGGATTACGGACCCCAGGTACCAATATCCCTGTACGGCGCATCGAAACTGGCATGTGAGGCATTGATATCCTCGTACTGCCATACTTTTAACATGAAAGCATGGCTCTACCGTTTTGCCAACATTGTAGGCAGCAGGGGCTCCCACGGTGTGCTTGTGGATTTCATCAACAAACTGCGAGTAGACCCGTTCACCCTGGAGATACTGGGCTCGGGCAGGCAGAAAAAATCGTACCTGGATGTGGATGACTGTGTGGATGCCATGGTGTTCGGGGTGGAGCACTCGGATGGGACCGTCAATATTTTCAATATCGGATCAGAGGATTCCATCGACGTGACAGGCATTGCAGATATCGTTACACAAAAGATGGGTTATAGTGATGTGGAGTACAGGTTCACAGGCGGGGTGGACGGCGGTGCTGGCTGGAAAGGAGACGTGAAGTTCATGCTGCTGTCCATAGAGAAATTAAAGGCGCTAGGCTGGGTGCCGGGGCACAACTCTCGCCAGAGTATTGAAATGGCAGTAGAATCGTTATTGAGAGAATAGGGTACTGGTAAGGCTGGTCTAAATGGAGGACAGAATAAGGGGATACCAGGGAATGTTCCCAAAACTTGGTGACCCCATCTATATCGACCCGCTGGGTGCGGTTATCGGGAATGTGGAACTGGGTGATTATGTCAGTATTTGGTCCAATGCAGTGGTCAGGGGCGACCCTTGTGCCATTAGTATCGGTCCGTGGACAAATATCCAGGACAACTGCACTGTGCATGCCGGCCCGGACAATGTTGCAAGGATAGGCGGGTACTGTGTGGTTGGCCACGGCGCTATACTTCACGGATGCACGATCGGCGATGGCTGCATGATCGGCATGGGGTCGATTGTGATGAACAGGGCAACCCTGGGGGACGGCTGTCTTGTGGGTGCCGGGACGCTGATAACAGAAGACAGGACATTCCCACCGGGCAGCCTCAGCTTAGGCAGTCCGGGAAAGGTAGTGCGGGAGGTGAAGGCTGATGAGATCGAGGCAATCCGTGAGGCTGCCAGGCATTACTGGGATACGGCACTTGGGCATATGAATAAGGGCACTGAAGTATAGGAGATCTTGAATGATACCTAATAGCTGTAGTTTCTGCAAAGGCAAGCTTGTCAAAGGAAACACTGAATTCATTGTAAGGGTTGAAAATGAAGTACTTGCCATAAAGGATGTTTCAGCATACATCTGTGAAGACTGCGGCGAAGCATATTATACTCCTGAAATATCTGAAAAAATAGATGGAATTATGAAGAAATTCCATAATTCAACCCTGCTTGTACACCCGCTCGCAGCAGGAGAATTAAGTCTCGAAGAAGCAACTGTGTAATATTTAAAATTTATTACGTACCAGATAATTCATGATCCTGTGCCCCTTCACTATTCCCAGTGAGCCCGCTTCTACAGAGAACTCATTGTATTCAGTAACATCATCCTTATTGCCATTACTTGAAAGCACAGCAAAGGGTACAGGGTCATGTGTGTGGGTCCTGAGTGGGATGGGTGTCCTGTGGTCAGGCATCAACAGTACCTTATAATCATCAAAGGCAGCCATCCCGTCAAGGATAAGACCCGCAACTTTGCGATCGAAATCTTCGAGGGCCTTGATCTTTGCATCAATATCACCAATATGTGACGCCTCGTCTGCGGCCTCCACATGCACATAAACGAAATCATCCGAATCCAGTACATCAAGTGCAGCCTCTGCCTTGCCTTTGTAGTTGGTATCAAGGTAACCGGTAGCCCCTGGCACATCGATCACTTCCAGTCCGGCGCAGACCCCAAGTCCTTTTAACAGGTCCACTGCCGAGATCATGGCCCCGCTAATGTTGTACAATTCCCTGAAGGTGGGCATGGACACAGCTCTGCCCTGTGCCCACGGCCAGATCATGTTGCCCATATTCTTACCTTCATTTGCCCGGGCCTGGTTCACTTCATGCCCCTCCAGCAGCGGTTTTGAATCCATGATAAGCCTGGTGAGCAGTTCCGAGTCCTTGCCGCCTGGCAGGAAATCCCTGACCTTTTTTCCCACCTGGTCATGGGGCGGCGTACATTCTGCATCCAGTCCCAAGCCGCCTGAAAGTACCAGCAGGTGGCGGTAGCTGATACCGGGATAGAATTTTACTCCATTGCTGCCGAGATGCTCGTCTATTTCCTTTATGAGTTCTCCGGCCTCGTCTGTGGAGATATGACCGGCACTGTAGTCTTCGATAATCCCGTCCTTTTCAGTTATAATGTTACATCGAAAGGCAATGTCGTCAGGTCCCAGTTCCACTCCCATACTGGCCGCTTCCAGCGGACCCCTGCCTGAATAGTATTTAGCCGGGTCATAGCCCAGGATGGAAAGGTTTGCAACATCAGAGCCGGGCGGCATATCTGGTGGAATAGTTACTGCCAGCCCGCAGACCCCTTCCCTTGCAATGTAATCCATGTTGGGTGTATGGGCAAATTGCAGAGGGGTCTTGTTGTCAAGTTCGTCCAGGGAGTAATCTGCCATGCCATCGCACAGGAGTATAACATATTTCATTCTCAGGTTCACCTTTGGGCTTAGATGACCACATCGGATAAAAATGTTATATTCTGGATGCTAATAGAGTATCCCTTTCAAATTAAATGGTAATTGATCATATTGCTCGGAATTTTGAGACACTGATTACACAGATTAATAGTTGTTGTGAAAATCAGTGTAATCGGTGAAATCCGTGTCTATATTAATTTTGCATTTTGCCATACTTTTTGAAATGGATATCT
>JAAXOC010000013.1 GCA_014237145.1 ANME-2 cluster archaeon | reverse complement strand
CAATAAAGGCAATTCATGAGTGAGTTAGATGTAATAAACAAAGATGCTAGAATGACGCCATAGCTGTGAAATATAATTGCAAAATAGCGTGTGGTTTTGGATAATATTTCTAAAAAATTCTATTTTATTTAATAGTTTTTATTATTTCCTATTCAGCGGGTTTCATGGCAGTGCTTTGACCCAGATGGGGAATGAACTTGAATTCTTCTTACTATTATAAATCAAACCACAGAGCACATTAAGGGTACAGAAAGTCGGGAAATAGTTCTCATGCACGTTCGCTGCGATCCCAGATGTGAATTATTTGTGCCAGAAAAAATTAAAAAGTCTCTGTTTTTCAGGGGCAATGATTAAATATAGAAACGTTATTATGAAATAAATGCAAATAATTGTTATTAAATATAACTTTACAGGAGTATTGTAAGATGGAAAATTATTCAAACAGATTAATTATTGAAGAACTCGAAAAGATATATTCCTCAACTAGGGGTCTCAATGATCAAGAGATCATTCAAGATCATTCGGATAATTTTGAGCCTTTTTTTCAACGACTTGACTATCTAAGTGCACTTGAGATAGACGACCTGTTTGCACAGGATATCGTCTGCAAACTTAAACCTGATTGTGCACTTGAATCAATTGTCCGGTTTCGAAATCTATACAGTTTACGGCTCGAAACCGAAAACGCATATTCAATACTGGAAAGCAGCCAACCATGGGAAGTGCTTGAAAAATTTACCCATTACTCGAATTATGTCCAGCTAGCACAAAGCGAATATCAAGGATCCGGACTTAAACCAGGTGATAGTGTTGTGTTTCTTGGAAGCGGACCTCTACCCCTATCACTTATCATTATGTGCCATCAAAACGGACTTAAAGGAATCGGAATTGAACAGGAACCTGATAGAGCTAAACTCTCAAGAGAGGTGGTGGAGAAACTTGGTCTTTCCAGTCAGATAGAGATAAAAACTGGAAACCACTTTAGCTTACCCCTTAAAAGTAAATACGAACTTCTGATGGTAGCCGCTGCAGCCGAGCCTAAAATAGAGATCTTTAATTATCTGGCAAGTGTGCTGCCTGCGAGAATGAGACTATCCTATCGTATCTATGGAATGGGATTGCGAAGAGTACTGGAAACGGGTTTTCAATTTGAATTGCCTGAACAGTTCACAGAATTATATCGAATTAGACCAGAACCCCCTGTTAACAATACTGTTGTATTTATCACCAAAGAGGCCAGTTAATCTGCCGGTTAAAAGTTGCTACGGCACACCCAACCGCAGTAGAGCTGCAGGGTATAGTTATTAAGATTAACTGCAGGCTGTCCCAAAACTAAAAGCGTGTGTACAAATCAAATGAAATCTATCTCATCTGGGATAATAACATTGAATTATAATCAATAATTGCCCAATTATGATAAAATATAGCCGAATTGTATAATATGAATTAGTTTTGGGACAGCTTGAACTGGTAAGTATTAATTTCCCCTTCCCCCAGCTATAATGACTTTCAGTAATGCGCAGTATTAACCAGGCCAGAATTTGCAATTAATTCCAAGCTCCTCAAGGACATAGTGCACTGTCCAGGAATTGACATAATCAGTTATCACTTTCAACAAACATCACCTTCATCAAGCCTGCCATTGACAATTCATTCCTGCACTACCTCATGCTTTTCTACATGAACATGATACTTGCTTCGTGCAGAAATGATTCCTGAGTGTGTATGTTCGTGGATATGCAGATGTACATGCCCATTCCCACCTTTCATTGTTTCTGTCAGGTTCGTAACCGCACCTTCGATCGAAAGCGGAAGCACATCACACGGATAATCGAAACACCGGAGTATCTCAAAGAGCTGCGTGATCACAGGCACATCCAGGCCGATCTCCACAAGCATTTCTGTTTCTGAAAAAATATCACGGGTCGGCCCGTCTGCGATCACGGTCTTGTCCAGGACAATGACCCGTTCTGCAAGTTCAGGAATTGCATTCACATCATGTGTGATTATCAGCAGCGTTTTTCCTTTCTCTTTAAATCTTCTGAGAATCTCTATCAATTCCCTCCTGCTTTTCGGGTCTAGGTTGGCAGTAGGTTCATCCATAGCAAGTATCTCAGGTTCCATTGAAAGTACAGTAGCAAGAGCAGCCCGCCTCTTCTCACCCCCGCTGAGATGGTGCGGGACCCTGTGCTCATATCCGGCAAGTCCGACCATTTCAAGAGCATCCTTTACCCTTCGCTGTACCTCCTCCTTATCCAGACCGAGATTGATAGGGCCGAATGCCACATCATCACCAAGCAGTGGCATAAAGAGCATGTCATCAGGGTCCTGAAAGACGATCCCGATCTTTTTCGGCATCTCGTGCACTTTTTTGGGATCGATCGGCTCGCCAAAGATCTTGATGGATCCAAGTGATGTTTTGCTGTGCAGGATGCCGTTTAAGTGGAGCAGCAGCGTCGATTTGCCTGCACCGTTCGGTCCGATGAGCGCTACAGATTCACCTTTTTCGATCTCGAACGAGACGTGCTCGAGCGCAACCGTCCCGTCAGGATAGGTGTAATTCAGGTCGCGGACGCGTATCGCAGACGTCATGACACCACCGGCAGTATCACTGAATACATGCGCAGCAGGATTGCGATACCAATGATTAATACGATTAAAGCATAATCCCCTGCCACCATATTGAACCTCGTCATAGTCATTGGATTCCCGGTATAGCCCTTGGAGATCATTGACTTGTACACTCTATCAGATCTCTCATAACTTTTGACTATGAGCATCCCGATCACGTTTCCAAGCATTGAAAGCGCGTACCTGTTCGCCTTTAACACGAATCCTTTGCAACTCATTGCCCTACACATCCTGGAAAACTCTTCCAGCAGAACAAAGATGTAGCGATAGGTAAACATCAGCATCTGGACAAGTGCGCCCGGCACTTTAAGCATGTAGAGTGCCTTTATCGTTGTATCGAACCTCATCGTTCCAAGCATCGTCAACACGAGTGTTACCGCTGCAACCGCCCTCAGTATGATCAAACTTCCGTATCTGACGCCCTCATAAGTCACTGATACTCCGTAGATTCCTATGAGTTCACTCCCTTTCACAGTCAGGGACATGATCACAAGAATCGGAAAAACAAATAAGAATACCAGCCTTATGCGATTGAACACGAATCTTAGGGGGAGTCTTGAGATCAGAAGAAGAACAACTGCGAACAATAGGTTGATAACAGCAAGTTTAAGGTCATTTACGAATACAAACAGAAAAATAAGAAAGGAGAATGTGAGTATCTTTGCTCTTGGATCGAACTTGTGTATTGGAGATTTGAGCAATGCGTATTTGTCGATCTCCGGATACTCCATAAAGTTACTGATCCCCCCTACCTGTTTTCATACTCTTTTTTCAACTTTCGGGCGGCAAATAGCATTCCGATTCCGGCAAGTCCTATCAGGTAGCCAAACCCTGCAACTATCCGCATGTAGAGTGGTATCTCTGCTGGCTCCTGTAATCCTCCGGCTGCCAGATCAAACTCCTTCTCTGCCTTGTGCCCTGTCGCTTCCACAACCACCCTGTAACCGGATACGCCCAGCTTTGGCGTGAAATAGTACATTCCTCCCTCATCGGTCGCACCCTCAAGGTACAGTTCTTCGCCACTTGTGGAGTTTGCGTATATCATCACATCTGCGTGCGCCATGGGCGCTCCGCCACCGTACCATGCCCTTATCTGCACCTCATTTACCTGTTCTTTCACGTATACCCGGTGTGCGGATGCCGGAAGGCACAGTGCCGTACACAGGATAAATACCAGTGCCAGAATGCCCATTATTCTGATTATTTTCATTTTCTTTTATCCTCCGTATCTATTGGTAGCATCTCTGGTTTCACCTTTACCAGAAAAGCCACTGCCGAACCAGTAATGATCGATTCGATTATCATGAGAGGGATGTGCGCTGCTACAGCAACCTTTGCAACGTCCAGAAATTCATCACCTGTTGTGATAAGGCAGATAGCCAGGAAGATCGCAGTGGTGAGCACCGCAAGACCGCCACATATTGCGCCGAGTAACGCCTTTGGGACTCCACTTCTGGACCCCATCCAGAATGCGCCGTAAGCGATCAGTGCGGGTACGCCCACGTTCATCGTGTTCACCCCGATCGTCGTAAATCCCCCGTGCTGGAAGAGAAGCGCCTGCAGAGTAAGACCAATGAACATCGCGGGATATGCGAGCACCCCAAGCACCACACCCAGCAGACCGTTTAGTATGAGGTGAACCGACGTAGGCGGTATCGGCACATGAATCAGGGATGCGATAAAGAACGCGCCAGTCATGACCGAAATCTTTGGTATCTGCTCTACTATACTATCTTTGCTCCGCCAGAGCACTATTGCAAGTAACGTGATTGTTACGACCCAGCCAACCGCTATAACTGGAAGAGATAAAACGCCATCAGATATATGCATTGCTTTGTTCCTCAAAATAAAAAGATTGACAGGGGCGACAAACCCCTGTTTATTCGAAAGCCAACTATCTTACGTTCTCCGTGTCGAAATGAAGAGTGCTGCAATAAGGCCAAGTACGGCAAGGGTGACTCCAAATCCTGGCGTGCTGGATGTACCTGCTGATGCCTGTTTCGTTTCTTCTGCCGCTGTTGCCGTTGGTTCTTCAAGTTCTGCTAATGCATCTTCAAGTTCTTCCAAATTGAGCCTCATAGATTTGGCTGCATCTTCAAGATCATGCACAGCAGTGTGCACATCGCCTGCAGCACTTATGGCTTCCGGTGATGCCTGGACCTCCGGGCTCTCTATAAGTAAATGTGTCAAGTCATAAGGCGATTTACCCGTAACCGGCAACTCCATAGTAGTTACAAAATCACCTGAATCTATTGTGTCTTGATACAGTTTCCGAAGTGCTTCGGTTTTTCCCGCATCAACCAACATTTTTGCTTTGTTCTTCTCAGGCTCGGCTTTATAGGTGTCAAGCTTCCCGATAGAGCTTTCCATATAAACCCCAATGAACTCGAGGCAGTGGGTGCTTAGATGAGCTGTCTCCGCCATAGCTGCCACTTCATCCGGCATACCTTCGACACCAAGGATCGCGTCCGTCTGTGTGTGTATAACTTCGGTGGCTCCTTTAAGCTCCGCCATATTTGTGTCTATTTTCCCTACTGATTCTGCTACCTCGGACCCCGACTCTTTCGGTGCGGATGCTGGTGCTTCTGCTAATGCATCTTCAAGTTCTTCCAAATTGAGCCTCATAGCTTGGGCTGCATCGCCGAGATCATGCACAGCAGTATGCACATTGCCTGCAGCACTTATGGCTTCAGGGGATGCCTGAACATCCGGGTTCTCTATAAGTATATGTGTCAAGTCATAAGGCGAATTACCTGTGACCGGCAACTCCATAGTAGTTACAAACTCACTTGCACCTACAACGTCTTGGTACAGTTTCCGAAGTGCTTCGATTTTTCCCAATGTAAACAACATTTCTCCTCTATTCTTATCGGGATCGGCTTTATAGGTATCGAGCTTCTCGATATCGTTTCCCATATACACCCCAATGTGATTGAGAGCATGGGTGCTCAGATGAACTGTCTCAGCCGTATCTTTCATTTCATCCGGCACACCTTCGATGCCAATGATTGCGTCCGTCTCCTCGTGTATGATCTTGGCGGCTCCTTCAAGCTCCGCCATATTTGCGTCTATTTTTTCCACCACTACTGATACATCTTGCGCCATTACTGGCGAAGCGCTCGTTAGAGCCAACAGCATTGCTGTTGCCACTGTAACA
Source organism: ANME-2 cluster archaeon (assembly GCA_014237145.1). Taxonomy (NCBI): domain Archaea; kingdom Methanobacteriati; phylum Methanobacteriota; class Methanomicrobia; order Methanosarcinales; species ANME-2 cluster archaeon. The sequence continues at coordinate 21,918 of JAAXOC010000013.1, read as the reverse complement.
ATTCCAACCATTCTTTTCGTTTTCATCTCATTTGCCTCATATTTATTTATTTTACTGTTTATAAACTTGCTTTAGTGCTTAAAATATATTATCCAGTCCTCGTTTGATCCATACCACCTTCACATGCATGGTACCATCGATATGCTTGGATTTGATAGGATGAATTGGACTCCCGATAGTGCAGTGTGCTTCACCTGATCGTTCACCCCACAGAGCGTAGATGATCTCGCCATAAGTGGGATATGTCTGATTGCTTTGCGCGTTGTGTGCATTCGTATTGAGTCTTCGCGCGTGTTGACCGCAATTTGGGGCATTTTCAGGTGTCTCCTAGTAATCATACTATATGGGTTAACGCAGATTTACTTGAGTTTGCACAAGTTAACTGATCTTATATAATCCTTTTGGATTTTCTTTTCAAGACCGTTACATTACATGTTGGTACTATCAAAATAACCGCAGATGAACACAGATAAACGCGGATACGCTACCTGAAAATCTGTGTTCATCTGTGTTTATCTGTGGTTTCATAATATTCACAAACACGAATTGAAACGGTCTCGATATCTATCGATTAATAAGTAAAAGTTCGCTGAAGCTGGCGTTAATTTGTGCTGGATGATGCATGATATTATTTCCAACGGGAAAAATAGAAAATAAACAATGTATAAAATTCTATAAAGTCAGGGACTTTTCCAACAATCTTGAATGATAGTGTATTTTCAGTGTGGGATTTTTAGAGAAGTAGTACTTTGGTGAAATTAACGTTATTGCTGCTGGTTTAGTGAATAAATTGATTTGTCAAAAATGGGTTGTACATAGTGATTTTTTTTATAATTATCTCCTGTTATTCTCGTATATATTCCCATTTTAGGTACAAATTGGTAACATCGTTGTTTATGTTGACAATTCATTCCTGCACTAACTCATGCTTTTCTACATGAACATGATACTTGCTTCGTGCAGAAGTGATTCCTGAGTGTGTATGTTCGTGGATATGCAGATGTACATGCCCATTCCCACCCTTCATTGTCTCTGTCAGGTTCGTAACCGCACCTTCGATCGAAAGCGGAAGCACATCACACGGATACTCGAAACACCGGAGTATCTCAAAGAGCTGCGTGATCACAGGCACATCCAGGCCGATCTTCACAAGCATTTCTGTTTCTGAAAAAATATCACGGGTATGCCCGTCTGCGATCACGGTCTTGTCCAGGACGATGACCCGTTCTGCAAGCTCGGGAATAGCGTTCACATCATGTGTGATTATCAGCAGGGTTTTTCCATTCTCTTTAAGTCTTCTGAGAATCTCTATCAATTCCCTCCTGCTTTTCGGATCAAGGTTGGCAGTAGGTTCATCCATGGCAAGTATCTCAGGTTCCATAGAAAGTACAGTGGCAAGTGCAGCCCGCCTCTTCTCACCCCCGCTGAGATGGTGCGGGACCCTATGCTCATATCCGGCAAGTCCGACCATTTCAAGAGCATCCTTTACCCTTCGCTGCACCTCCTCTTTATCCAGACCTAGATTGATCGGACCAAAAGCCACATCATCACCAAGCAGAGGCATGAACAGCATATCATCAGCATTCTGGAATACGATACCGATCTTTTTCGGCATCTCATGTATCTTTTTCGGATCAACAGGTTCATCGAGGATCCTGATAGACTCAAATGATGTAGCACTATGCAGTATACCGTTGAGATGGAGCAGTAATGTGGATTTACCTGCCCCGTTCGGACCGATGAGCGCTACAGCTTCACCTTTTTCGATCTCAAATGAGACATTCTCGATTGCAGCTGTTCCGTCATCATATATATAGCTCAGATCTTGAATTTTTATAGCAGACATTATGTTCCCTCCAGTGTACCATACCATACTGCAACCTGTACAAAAATAGCAAACCCACAGACCACTACCGTATAAAGCCAGTCCTGCGGTCTAAGAGTAAATTCATGCATTGTAGTAATCTTTCCTGTATACCCTTTTGATCTCATAGCATAGAAGACTCGCTCCGCCTGTTCATAACTCATTACAAAGAGTGTTGCAATGGCCTTACTAAGTGTGGTTATTGTATACAGGTTCGATCCCCTCTTAAACCCCCGGGAGGTTAAAGAGCGTTCCATTAGCATAAACTCATTAGATAGCACAAAAATATATCTATAAGTGAATGCAAGCATCTGCACCAGTTTGTTTGGTATATGCAGGTCTTCGAGTGCTTTGATAGTAATATCCATCCGGGAGGTCCCGATCATCGGAAATATCAGCATTACCGCCGTAAGTGCTTTGATCACGATCATAACAGCAAATTCAACCGACTCTATGCCACGGTAGTTCAGTGTAATGCTGCCAATATATGCTATTGCAACTCCTTCACCTATAATCGTAAAAGGGAGAAAAATAAGGAAGGGCAGCACAAATAGAAAGACTAATTTCAATCGTCCCACGACAAAGGAAAATGGAATCCTTGATATATATACCAGAATAATAGCAAAAAGCATACTTATTATGACCAGTTTGAGATCATATAAAAGCATGATCGAAAATATCAGCGCAAGTATGGAAATAACCTTAAGGCGGGGATCCCATCTGTGGATCGGTGAAGATAATCCTGCATATATATCGATCTCTGATATCAAATCCTATCCCTTCTCATTTTTTTATCTTTTTAATGCTCAACATTTCCGGTTTGACTATTACAAGGAATCCGGCAATTACTCCGGTAAAGATGGCCTCGACCAATATGAGCGGTATGTGTGCAGCCACAACAAGTGTGGTCACTTCAGTAAGTTCTTCACCGGTTACCAGAAGTTGAACTGCAAGTAACAATACGGCAAGTGCAACTGCTGTTCCTCCCGCGATCGCACCGAATATTACCTCATTTTTACTTATTCCAATATTAAGTTTCATTCCGGCTTTGAATATAAAAAAGGATATTATTGCAGGCACACCCATATTAAATGTATTGATCCCGATCGTTGTTAAGCCGCCATGCTGGAATAGGAAGAATTGCATCACAACAGCTATAAAAATACAGGGATACGCGAGTATTCCAAGCGTTACACCTGCAAATCCGCTAAATATTAAGTGAAAACTTGTAGGTCCTACCTGGAAATGGATCAACGACGCTACAAAGATCGCTGCCGTAATAACCGAGAGTTTGGGGACATCATCTATCTTCATCTTTCTGAGTGTATAAGCTAGAATTGCAACAGTGATCACCCAGCCGGATCCCCAAAGCCACGTTGCAAGTATGCCATCTGTAATGTGTACCATATACATCCCTTATTGCTTATTTACATATTTATTCGTATCAGATTATTATATAGATGTAGTAAAAGTTATTCTTATCAATCTGTGGATTATTGCGTTTTCATTTTCCGGGCCGAGAGATACGCTGTTATTCCGCCTATTCCGGCCAGGAATCCAAATCCAACAAGAACACTCAGGTATAACGGCAGTTCAGAATTTTCAGGCTGTGAACCTGCAGTCAGGTCAAACTCAAGTTCACCCTTGTGTCCTGTTAGCTCCACTACCACTCTATAACTTGAAGTACCCAGTCTGGGTGTGAAATTATATAATCCATTCTCATCAGTCTTGCCTTCAAGGTACAGCTCTTCCTGTTCATCCCTGATAGAATATATCTCTACATTTGCATTGGGCATAGGATCCCCACCACCGTACCATGCCTTTATCTGCACATCCATTACCTGTTCTCTTAAATGTACCCTGTGTGCGGATGCGGCAGGTATCAATACCGTGCACAAAACTAATACCAGTGCCAGAAGACTCAAACTTTTAATTATTCTCATGTTATATTATCCCCCTTTTCAACAACCATATCTTTATGGGACAAACCTACTTGACCATTGCCAGAGAGTGATCAATTTAAAAAAATAGACCGACAGGGGTTAATAACCCCTATTGATCTGAAGTCTATCCTACTTTCTCCTCAATACAAGGAAAAGTGCTGCAACCAACCCGGTTACTGCAATAATAGCTTCAAAGCCTGGCGTGCTGGATGTTGAAGACTGCGCAGCGGCCTGTTTTGCCTCCTCTGCTGCTTGCTTTGCCTCTGCTACTGCCTGCTGGAGTTCAGCAGATGATGAGCCCTGGGCTTCAGCAGGTGGGAATGCCTCTAGTACCGGAACGATGAACACACCTCTTACATTGCGCCCGCTGTCAGGTTCCATGGTGGCACCGACAAACCATATACCGGGTTCATCAAGTGAATACACGAACTCTCCGTTTGCATTGGACTTAGTAAGCCGTGTGAATACCATAGGTGGGTCATATGCGTACATTTCCTCTGCCAGTTCAACTATCTCTATGCCAAGATCCAGTGTATGGTATATTTCAACCTCTACAGGTGCATCTGTAAGCGGCTGACCATTGTACATTGCCTGTCCGGAGAATACAAATCCTTCCTCCATGCCATAGGGTCGCATGTATGAAAGGATCTCGGTCTGCTGTCCTACCTCTGCATCCCAGCCTTCCCACATCTCTTCACCGCTGTGGATCACGGCTTTGGTGTAGTCTATCAGATTCTCACCATCATCCTCATATTTGACAAATACAACAGTATCGCCATCCTGGTCAACAGTGAACGAGGCTTTATACGCCACAAAAGAAACCCCGGTATTTCCGTCTTCATCCATTCCTTCAACGGAAATCTCTTCAGGTGTAAGTTGCTCAACAGTGCCATCCGGCTTCATGACAGAAACCTCAGGTACAGTAGCCATATCAAATAATATATGCTCGTAGGGGTGTCCCCACATCATATATACTGTCTTTGTATCTCCCAGTTCTGCAATATAATCTTCGGGTGCTACATCCCACACCGTATCCGCAGAATCACTGGGGAAGACCATAGTAAAATGTGCACTTGCCATACCAGCAGATGCAATCAACAATAACACTGCAAGCAGGGTTTTTATTAAATTTTCTTTCATATTCTCACCTATTTATATCATTCATTATATAGAAATATATTTTTAATATATTTCTATATTATAATCATTTCTCTTATTCGTATGAATAAATAATATAAATAATTACCGCTTTTATATTATACCTATAGTTCAATACAAAAAGATTATGGGATTATACGAAACCGTTACATTACATGTTGGTATGATTTTTCCTTTGCATACTTTACAAGTAATGACATGAAATATCTATTACAATTAGTGTGAAAAATCGCAAAGCTGCGCTTCATGAGTTGTGCGTTCATGCTTTGATCAGAATAGTTGCCAGTAGTACCAATAATGATAAATTGTATTCACCAACACGAATTGTAACGGTCTCGATTATACACATACGTTTAATAATTGAAAACACATTTACTGATGCCGAAATCTTTAAAAGATCACGTATGAATAAACATATATAGAAGACGTCGGGCTGGTAGCCATTAATGTATTGATACTACTATCAATTACTACCATCCGATGTCAGTCAGTATTTTTTATAAATGTTATATGTTATGCGGTTATTACCCTGCAACCCTTATCTTCAACGATAACAGTATGTTCAGCCTGGGCTACCGGACATCCGCCAGACTCCATCAGGACAGGATACTTATGCAATTTTAGTACCATGTTATCAAGCTTGTCGGGCTCGTCCATCAATCGTCTGGTAAAGGGAAGTGTATTGAAGTGTGACAACAGTTTTTGGTATAACAGGCTTTTAGAATCCTTGTTGCCCACCAGGCTGTATATCCTTACCTCTCCCCGCCTGGTCCCGCCACGACCCAGGGTAGTAAAAGGCTCCACTGCCACGACATCCCCTGCATGAAGTACGTTCCCATAGCTTGCGCTCCCATAATTCGGGATATTGACACCACTGTGAATTATATACCTTTCCATACTATGACCTGTTAGATCAGTCATTGGAACGCAGTTATAGGACTTGATGACATTTTCTATAACTTTCCCAAGGTATTTGGTATTGACACCTTCCTGTATCTCATTGACGGCCGCATTCAAGGCTTCCCGTGCAGCTTTAATAAGTGTACGGTTGTGGTTGGTATCTACCTCAATGGTGTTAGCTGTATCAGCGATATAACCATTAATATGTACTCCTATGTCGATCTTTACTAAGTCTCCTGATGCAAACTTCCTATCTCCTTTCAATGGTGTATAATGGGATGCAATCTCATTGATGGAGATGTTGCATGGAAAAGCCGCCTCACCTCCCATCTGCCTGGTAAGCTCCTCGGCATATTCGGCTGTATCCAGTAACCGTCCCCCCTCTTCCACTGTGTTCAATGTCTGTTTCCTGACACTGGAAGCAATCCTGCCTGCTTCAATGTAATATTCCAGGATTTCAGTATCCATTCCAGTTCCTCCGGTTCTATTTATTCCTTCAGTTTCTCTGGTTTTTCCAGCTCCTGCTTTTACTGCCTGGATAATTTTATGCGATCCTGGAATCTGTTTTATCATTTTCATTCATCCGAATATTTTAGAGGAGTGCTCCTATTGCGTAAAAGGTTTGATTCACGCCAGGTAACTGAAACACGGATTAAACTGGTTGCACATATTACTTGAAAATTTGGGCAGCTCAAGAAAATGGAAATTCTAGACAGGATTAACAGGATACGAATCAATCCTGTATATCCCGTAAATCCTGTCAAAAGATTAGATTCAAACTAAGAAAATTACTTATATTGATATCGAAATGCGTTTTTACTGTCCTATACGGTAATATTACAAAAGAAACTGAAATCCATTTACCTTGATGGGGGGATTGGTGAATCTTGTCCCAAGGCCACTTGTAAGTACAATTTTCCAGGTATTATCACTGCTTACCCTCAACAGCACACAACAGTACTGCTGCCGCAATTCCCAGCCGCCTGTCAAGCAGGTTCTGTGTATCCTGGGAAAAATCAAGTGTTATCTTGATGATAAAAGGATTGAAGTTCTGCTTAAACGTGCTTACCTGTGTATCCCCTATGAATCCGTTATATGTCTGTGGGATCAGGCGGGTTAAAAAACGCCTGAACATGGCCAAAAACGTGCTATCCTCTTTGATAAGCCCTATTTCCCTGTCGTCTGCGTCCATGAATATCCATTCATCTTTCAAAATGGACTTGAGACCTTTTCGCTTCAGGGCACCTACTTTCTCATTTGTGGTCGGGTCCACTACATCATAGGCAGCAGAAAAGTCCAGTATACTCCTGGCCTTGATGGTCAATACCTCTTCCTGCATGTCCTCGCCTGTATATATGCGGATATCTTCTTTCAGTTTGAATGCCTTCATTTTGGAATAAAAGGCAACATTACCGTCAGGGTCATAGATATGGAAGGCAGCCCCGAACAATTTCAGTATCTTCCTGCGTACCAGGTATTTTTGGTGTGAGAAACTATCAGACATATTATTTCCTCATATTTTGAAAATAACCGGACCGGCTCAGGATATCCAAAACCCATCGGATCATTATAAATCACTTTTAATTAATAGTACTTAAAATCTTCAGTGATTTGATAAATATTATCATGAAATCCAGAAATTGCCCCGAGTAGATTAGGAGTAAAAGTGGGCCCGCGGAGATTCGAACTCCGGATCCCCGCCGTGTAAAGGCGATGTCATAACCAGCTAGACCACAGGCCCTGTATGTATTGTGCAAATTGTTGCGGTTTTTAGGCTTAACTTGTATTTAGTGATATATAGAGTTTTTCAAGTTACAGCCATTATGCATTTTCGCCAGATTTTTAACTTGGATGAGGATTTGAAGGAGTGAATTGAGAGGATAAAGGTACAATAGTCAGTGAAAATAGAATGCACCCGTAAGCTAACACATCATTAAATGAAGCAAAGCGGAAGCTGTTGAAGACCTATGGCATGCCTAAGCAAATCCATATGAAGATTGTCAAGGAAGTAGAGGAGACCTTCCATTCCCAGTATGTGCAAGGCTGCAGAAGAGCAGTGCGGAAAGGGCGATGCTGAGGCCTGCAGGACGGCCTGTGAGGATTGCGGGATCGAGGAGGTCTGTGCTCCTGTAGAGGTAAAACCTGCGATAACATGGCGTAATTTCCCTGACCATAAGTCTGAGACAAGGGCTGTGAAGGAAGCACTGAAGAAAGCCGGGATCGAGGCTGAAGTGAAGCACGGCAGGGGGACGGCATGGGGCTGGCTTGAGATCAATATTGGTGATCCCAGATTGCGGGATGGATTGAGACAGGGTCCTTTCGGGTCCCAGTATACTGATGAGGAGCTGACACTGTATGATAAGGTAATGAAGATTGCCAAAGAGGTCACTGGCAGGCAAGGGGATTATAATGGTGAGATTCTGGTGCTGGCGCAGGGATGGAGGACAAAATCAAGACCTGAAGTTAAGAAAAAGATAGATGTTCCGGTTATTCAAAAGATTCCCGAAGTGGTTCCTGAAAAGAAATCAGAGGTTAAGCAAATTGTGGATACTAAGCCTAAAGTAAAGAGAAAAAGGCAAAAGCACAGCCATCCTGAGATCGTTATGACTGAGTTCGGAAAGACTGTGATTAAAAAGGTAAAAGGCAGTACAATACGGCTTACTGCAGCTGATATGCGGGCTGATGCAATTTATATTGAGGTATGAGATGGAAGAGAATGTGAGACCTATTATGGCGCCTAGATCCAGGCCTTCGCTGCAGCATGTTTTTATTCCACCGAAGATACGGGCTTATTTTGATTTGAAAGTGGGAGATCTGCTGAAGTTTGATGTGGTTGAGAATAAGATTGTGATCAGAGTAGTTAGAAAAGATTAGACATGACCGACTCCCACGACCAGGTCGGGGTATCTAGGCAAATGCAATTCCATGATGTTCTTTTTGATTCTGAATATAATTGAAAACAGTATCATATTCATTAAAGCCAACAGTTGTTGCACATCCACCAGCACTCCATAGATGACCTTGCGGCAACCTTAGCCTACTATTTGGATGATTCTTGAAAAATCGATATGCAGAACCTCCTTTGATAAGTTGCATACCCTTAGATTCTGTGATATTATGTGGTAAAGTAACCATCATATGAACATGATTAGGCAATACTTCTAATACATGAACTTGCCAAACATGTTATAACAATATTTGGTTGCAAACTCAATATGCCAAAATTTTATTCCAACTTTGTGGCTGTAATGTTTTAGATTTTTCATTTTCGTCCTCCACAGACGATAGCTCACGCTACTTTTGAAAGGGTAAATTATTGCGTAACTTCGTCCGCAATTTATTTTTTTCTAGAATAAACGACCTAAAGGTCGGGGAATTAAACCCCTATGCTCGCTACCTCACATTAAATTTTAGTAATTCTTTAATAATTTTTGATATCATAAATTGAAGAGCTTTTCTTCTATAAGAAGAATCATTAAAACTTCCAATTATGTATGATTGGGTTAATGGATGATAAAACATAAACGCTCCTGTTACTCCGACACACCCCCAACATTCATACTTTTTAGGCATTAACAAAGGAATTGTTACAGGTTTCCAAATGGAATACCCATATCTATAACCAATAATTGGAAATCCCATATAAATATCATCATTTATCATTTTTTTGAATGTTTCTTTTTTTATAATTTTTCCTTCAACTAACACTTTAAAAAACAATAAATACTCTTCAAGCGGCGCACAAACACTTCCTCCTGCATAATCAATTTCATGAATGCCTTTAATAGATTTGAAGTTTGTACCATCAAGAAATAAATCTGCAAGACGATATCTTGATTTTATTTTTGGTTCTGAAAAACCATAGAGATATGAATTATTCATCTTAAGAGGGTTAAAAATTAACTCATGAGCTACTTCGTAAAATGCTTTTTTTGTAATAGACTCTATAATCAATCCTAATAAATAATAATTTGTATCTGTATAAAAATGTTTTTTACCTGGAACTGCAACAGGTTTTAGATTCTCTTTACCCCAAAAAATTGCTTCTCTTGTTGTCGGTTTGAAAGAACAGTCTTTTGACATTTTCTTAAATAAGTGATAAAAAACATCATATAATCCTGAAGTTTGCATTAATAAATTTCTTATTGTTATTTGTTCAGAATAATCTATTCCCTTATAAACATGTAAACCATTCATTAATTCTGAATCCAAAAATTTACTTATTTTATCATTAAAATTCAATTTGCCTTTTTCATACAAAATACTTATGATTGTTGCAGTAAATAACTTGCCTACGCTTGCTAGATGGATTGGTTGATTTATATTAGCATTAAAATTTTCTGTTTTTCCTTTAGCTAAATTTATATGAATATTTAATTTATCAGAATGAACTAATAGATAGGCATTTTTTATTTTTATATTTCTATCTACTATTTTATTAAAATTGTTTTCAATATTTAATTTTAGTGTTTGATTTGACATGTTTAAATTAAAGTATTTTTTCTTTTTGGTACTGTCCCATAATCCAGTTATGTAGTACAAAGTTGTAATATCATCACAATAAATACATAATTTATTTATAATGTAAAGTGATGATATTGCTTTGCATACAACATTACAACAATAAACAGCACCTTTAATAACTTTTCCGAAATCTCATTACTTCAAAAAGTTTTCAGTGGATTTGGTAATGAATACGAATATACAGAGAATGAGATTTTCCGTAAGAAAAAACCACCATATTGTCCAAAATGTAATAATAATATGGTGTATGATGGTTTTAACAGGTATACCAAAAAAGGTCTGGGCACCATAAAAATTGGCAAATATCTTTGCAAATTATGCAACAAAATACTCGAAGAAGATCGGAGTGTTTGGGAAAATTTCAAAACCTTATTTTCAGATTTACTTGGAGAACTTTATCAACATCTCAGATTAAATCACGTTGGCTATAATGCGATTTCATAGATAATGGAAATTATATTCCCACAATCCAAAAGTACTGTATTCCGGGAATTTAATCGAGTTATGGAAAATGTAGAAATACCTCCTTTAGAAAACGTTTTAATAGTAAACTATGATGAACAGTTTCCAAAAGAAGGGCATTCTCAAAAATACCACCTCGCAATACTAGATGCTGAAACTAAAAGACCGTTAGCAGATGAACTATTTGAAAAAAAAGAACCTGAAACGATAAAAAAATTTTTGTTGGCGAACTTAGACACGTAAAAACCGATATTCATAATAACGGATTTTTACTCAAGTTATCCGTCCATAGCCCAAAGATGATCACCACACCATTCCTTAAAATGAGGAAATTCCTTCCTGAGCACCCTACTACTTTTACCTTTGATCATCTTTGATATATAACTTACGGAATATTTTAGCGGGTATTTTATAAATAAATGCACATGATCCTGATTGACTGCAATATCGATAATTTCAATATCAAGCTCTTTGCATATCTTCCGGATGACTGCTTCAGTCACCATCGCTACATCTCCTCCCAATATCTACCTCTATATTTAGGACTGAAAACCATATGATCAGTAAGCAGCGACACAGTATGTCTATCATGTCTTAATTCTTTTGACATCTCCCTACATCAGATTAATAAAAAATGTCTTAATTATTAAAAAATATGCTAAAGCTCTATGAAAGTATTCATAAAAATACCTTTATTAGAACATCAATTCACCGTTCACTCCTGAAACTTTCTCAACCTTATAACACCTCTCCCACCCAATTCTCCTCAAAACAATTCGGAGGAATCAAAAAAATGGTAATGGAAGAACTGATGCTTGTAAACCCGACAGGGTCAGGACGCAAGCGTCGAAGAAAACAGAAACCCTTGCAGATCATCTTCCCGAAGACGGTCCGCAAGCTGAGAGCCAATCCCAAAACCCTTGCAGATCATCTTCCCAAAGCCTATCCGCAAGGGGGTAACCTCACCGGCAAACACGTTGCTGGTTCCCTGGGTGGGGCAGCTGCGACTATAGCAGTCCCCAACGCCATGCGACTTAGGGGATGGGGTGATGTGATTAGTAGTGTTGCTGTGGACATAGGCGGCGTTATTGCTGAGAAGCAGATGGATGAAGGCTCAGCGGTGTTTTCATGCTCACTGGCATGGGCGTGACCGGGCTCAATACTGTCAAGCAGCTCATGAGAACTGCCAAAGGAAGAAACATCAGGAGACGAAGACGGTGGTTCTACAGAAGAAGTCTGGAAGACGATAAGTTCGACGGCATGGATGATATTGGAATAGACGATTTCGGTATTGATGACTTTGGCGAGGAAGTAATCGAGACCTAAAGGAGTGAGACGAGATGACATTCTTTTACCCATTGAGAAACAAGCATGCCTTTGAGACCTTTGATAAGGCATACAAAGAGAAAGAAAGTGAAAAAGTCCACGTATGGAGCCCGCAGGGCTTCATACGTGTGCGGCCCGCTACTGGCCAGAGTAGCTGTGGAGCAGGAGCTTTCACGGATGTTAGATGATGAGGGTGTACCCGAGGCGCTGGAATGCGAAAGGGAGGTTGCGAGCGTGGATGGTTGTGCAATTGAGCTTGCGACGGGATCGAGAGCGGAAGCGATCGGGACGCAGGTTGAACGGGCTGTGTATGAAGTGTTGAGATAGTGAGTGATGTATTGCGAACTAGCATTAAGGCACATCACAACATATTTATCTGATATATAGTTTTTATAGTATAATACTATGAAGCTTAATGATGTCGTTACTAACTTAACGAAATTTGAACTTGTTCATTCTATTATCCTTTATGGTTCAAGGGCAGTAGGAACCCAGAGAGAAGAAAGCGATTTTGATTTATGCATCATACCGGATCCCGGTGTGAGTATTAGTTTTAAAGAGAGAATAGCCCTTGAAAACTCGATACCACAGAATATTGATCTTTCATTGATGGGGGAACTGCCTGTAAACATCCGGAAGCGGGTCTTTCTTGAAGGTAAAGTACTCTTTACAAAAGATCTCTATTACATCCTTACTCTTTCAAAGGAAACAGAGATGGAATATGTCAGGTATGAACATCTCAAAAGGGACTATCATAAAGCTGTTATGAATCGGGTCAGGGCAAAACTCAGGTGATTGATTTGGACAAAGAACGGATAACCGATAAAATGGATGATCTGGAACAATGCTTAAGGGAACTTGAGGAATATCTTCCTGCGGCAGTTGATGAATATCTGTGCAGCGGAATGAGGAGAAGGGCATGCGAAAGAGCATTCCAGTTAGCATGTGAAAATCTACTTGATATCTGCAACATGATTATATCGGATGAGGGGTTGGGGATACCGATTGACAGCAAAGACTCCATAAGTAGGTTGTGTCAGTGTGGTGCAATACCGAAATCCCTTTCATCACGGCTCGAGGAATTAACAGGATTTCGAAATCTCCTTGTCCATCAGTACGGTAGGGTGGACGACTCGATAGCGTATAGAAGTCTGCGAGATGAGTCAGGGGATTTTTATGAATTTCTTGAAGAGATCGAGAAATTCATTACATCGAAGATAGACAGTTGAACGCAAGAATGTTGGGAGCATTGAGATGGGTGGTTGATAGTTCCTATTTTGCTCTCTTAATAAACATTTTTGGTATGCTGCCTTTCTGGCGGCTGAGGCAGATGAACCTGTGCGGATGACACACCTGATGCAGGCTGCCGTGCTTAGTATATCAGAATTGAACAGCCGCTGACTGACGCTGAGATCGGAGGGGGGATATGAAGCCTAAGAGTTCATATCCAACTTTAACAATTCCAAGGGTACCTGCAATCTTATGTTCTCCTTTGAAACTTTTCTGGCATCCAGATCATCAAGAGCAGCTATGCCATTCATCTGTTTTGCTAAAGCTATGACCCCTGCCTCTCCGGGATGAAGTGATTTTAAATATGCAGCATAATTATTCACAGGCATTACTTTTATCCATTTATCGCCACCCGACTCTCCGGTCGTAACAGCCAGAAGGGCATCGTCAAATATAATTTCTTTCAAAACCGTCGTAGGTATTATCGCCTGCAGGTTCAACTTATGCAATATCTCGCGCAAAAGTTAGAATCTTCCGATCTCGCAGAAAGCACTTATGACGCTATTGTCTAAAATTATCAATTTATTTCACCTTTTAAGGTAAGATAATCCTTTCTCAATTTTTCAGCACTCTCTGCGCCCAAACGTGGATTTATTCCTTTTTCCACAAGAATTTTTTTCATTTCAATAGAAGATACTCCTGCAATTTCTGCAGCTTTTGTAAGGGATATCTTTTCCATTTTATAGAGGGTTACGGCAATTTCCTTTGTATCGTATTCTTTCATCAGGTGGCGGATAGAGTCCCTCACAGCCTCAGCAACATTATTATAGAGTCCTGCATCTATGAGCTGCCTTAGATATAATTCCAGTTCACCTTTAATCTCAACAGTGGTTGACATTTTATATTTCTTGAATAATCATGTGGTATTTCAAGTTGATCAAGTTTTGCCTCTTTTAAATTGTCAAAAGTTGCGACGGCACACCCAACCGCAGGAGACGAAGATGGCGATCCTACAGAAGAAGCCTGGTAGATGATGAGTTCGATGGCATGGATGATATTAGAATTGATGACCTCAGCGAGGATGAGTTCCTCGATGATGAGGACGACCTGCTGGGCGACTTCATGGGAAACACTGATGAACTGCTGGACATTGGAGATATCACTGATCTCGGCAAGGAAGTAATCGAGACCTTAAGGAGAAAGACGAGATGACATTCTTTTACCCATTGAGAAACCAGCATGCCTTTGAAATCTTTGATAAGGCATACAAAGAGGAAAAAAGTAAAACAGTCCACGTATGGAGCCCGCAGGGCTTCATACGTGTGCAGCCCGCTACTGGCTTGAGTAGGAGTGGGCCCGCGGAGATTCGAACTCCGGACCTCCGCCGTGTGAAGGCGACGTCATAACCGACTAGACCACGAGCCCACCAATGCTTTATCCTAAAATAACACTGGCTCTAATATTACCAATATAAGATAAGACTATCGCAAACACGCGATAGTCCCTTCACTTGAATATTAATCCTGCTTTGTCCTTTGGTATATCCTGGCCTGGAACCCGTGATACTTGGCCACACCCTCTGCATCCTTCTGGTCGATACATGACTCATCAAACGTCACCAGTTTAGAAGAATATAATGCACAGGGCGAGCTTCTGGCAACCACATTAGCACTTCCCTTGTACAACCTGACCTTCACAGTTCCCTTCACACGCTCCTGTGTAGAATCAATAAAAGCATTCAGGTCATGGTACAGCGGCTCATCCACCAGCCCCATATATGCAAGCTTTGACCATTCATCATCCACCCTGGCCTTAAAGCTCAACTCACGCCTGGTAAGCACCAGCCGCTCAAGGTCGCCATGGGCAGTCAGCAGTATGGTAGCAGCCGGATGTTCGTAGTTCTCCCTTGCCTTCAGGCCCAGCACCCTGTCCTCTATCATATCGGTCCTGCCCACACCATGCCTGCCGCCTATGAGGTTTAGTTCGGTTATCAGAGAAACACCATCCATGGATGTACCATTCAAGGATACCGGGACACCGTCTTCAAATCCGATCCCGATGATCTCGGCTTCCGGTCCATTCTCAGGAGACTGGGTCCACTCAAATATCTCCTCAGGCGGAATAAAATCAGGTTCCTCCAGTTTTCCGCCCTCGATACTGCGACTCCATATATTCTCATCAATACTCCATGGCTTCTCCTTAGTTACAGTGACCGGGATACCATGCTCTTTTGCATAGTCGATCTCCCATTCCCGGGTCAGGTTCATATCCCTCATAGGTGCCAGTACGTCCATATCAGACGACCGGAACACAGCTTCGAACCTCAACTGGTCATTGCCCTTACCAGTACAGCCATGGGCCAGTGCCCCGGCACCTTCAGCCAAAGCCACTTCCAGCACCTTCTTTGCAATAAGCGGCCTTGCAATGGCAGTTCCCAGTACATAGCCCTCATAATTCCCATTAGCCTTGATGAGAGGGAAAATATAATCCTTTACAAATTCGGCTTTTACATCGATTGTATAATTTTTATCACTGATCAATTCGGCCTTTTCTTCAGCATTTTTTATTTCTTCTTCTGGCTGGCCTACATCCACGATCACTGTGATAACATAATCCAGATTATAATGCTCCTTAAGAATCGGTATGCACACAGATGTGTCAAGTCCGCCTGAATAGGCTAATACTACTTTTTTTTCCATTTTTAATCATATCCTTTTTGTTATTATCATTCTATGGAAATATAACTTTCATACTTCGAATAATATATAAGATATTTGAGTTATCTATAACCATTGTAACATAATAATAATCTTATCAAGATATTCAAATGAATGGCGGCATAATAAATGGTTCATGATGTGCTAAAGAAGTTTGAAGTAGAAGATAAGGCCACAACTGAAGCACCTGAAGAAGAACCGCTTGAATTTGAACAGGATTTTATAAGTTTAATTTATATTAAAACTGAAAGTAATGATTTTGGAGAACTAGCTGATGTCCAGGCAGAAAGTTAACAAAGGATCTGAACAGGAACCCATAGAACAGGAAGAAGTGGTTCCTGAAGGAGAAAAGGCTGATATCAAGAATGGTATATTGACTGTTAAGGATATTGTTAAACCAGATCTAAAAGAAACCCAATATATTGAAAAAACGCCGGAAGAACCTGTTCTGAAAAAGTTGCCGCCAAAACCAGTAATTGAAAATAAGAAAACGCCAGAACATGCAATTAAACGCATCGGGTATCTTATAACAGACCCAAATCTCATAACGCGATTATCGGTTGTACAGGACATTGATGAGAAGAAAGAGGAGGAGGCACAAGAATCTGACATTTCCCCTGTGGCAAATACAGGAACTCAAGAAGAGCTCAAAGCAGATGAAACCATTTTTGATGATATTACCCTAGATATGATAAATACAGTTTTCGAAGAACTTTCAAATGAAGATTGGATAATTAATGTGGGTCTGGCAACTAAGGATGGAACACTTATTTCTGCCATTAAACCGGATTCAATGGACAAAAGTGTTCTTAAAAAAATTTACGACATGCTCTATTCTGGAGAAATATCTCCAGAAAAAGAGGGTTTCAGAAACCGGGTAAGCATAGAAAACCCGGATAAGCTCCTGGTGGCCTTGTGCATAGGTAATAAATACAACTTGACAATCTTCGCAGTACCTGATGTACAATTTGGAATCGTACTTTACCAGCTTGACAGGACAGCTGATAAATTGGAACAGATATTACAATAGCGTAAATTTTCATGATGTTTTTACTTTTCATTGTAATTCAGGAACAAAATCCTCGCTAAGCCTCGGATTTTCTTGAGTATGTCAGGTTATACTTGATATACTAAAAAAAGAAAAACGAGCGCCTCTCCGACGCCCTGGTTATTGCAGTTATTTTGCAATATTGAAATTCTCTTTTACGATCTTCAATGCACAATAATCGCCGCACATGGTGCATGCCTCGTTATCTTCCGGTGCCCTGCTGTTCCTGATATGCCTGGCATGTTCAGGGTCGATAGCAAGTTCATACATCTTTTCCCAGTCCAAGTCACGGCGTGCCCTGCCCATTGCAAGGTCCTGGTCGCGCTTACCCAGCTTGATCATATCCCCGATATGTGCCGCAATGCGGGATGTGATAACACCAACCCTCACATCCTCCACGTTTGGCAGTGCAAGATGTTCCGCAGGTGTTACGTAACACAAGAAATCGCACCCTGCCGCACTTGATATGGATGCACCGATCGCGGTCACGATATGGTCGTACCCGGGTGCAATATCAGATACCAGCGGACCCAGCACGTAGAATGGTTTATCGCCACTCAATCGCTTCATTAACTGCACATTGGTCTTTATCTCGTCTATGGGTACATGTCCCGGACCCTCAACTATGACCTGCACGCCAGCATTATGGGCCCTGTCTGATAGCTCTGAGTTCATGACTAGTTCCTGGATCTGCGCCCTGTCTGTGGCATCATGCACTGCAGCAGCCCGCATACCATTGCCCATGCTCAGTGTGACCTCGTGCTCTTTCATTATCTCAAGCAAGTAGTCGAACTCACTGTACAAGGGGTTCTCTTTTTCATTGTGGACCATCCAGGCGGTCATGAATGCGCCGCCTCTGGAACACAGCCCGCCGTAGCGTCCCTGTATTTTGAGCCGCTCCATGGTAATAAGGTTGATACCTGTATGTATGGCCATGAAATTCGTGCCCAGTTTTGCCTGGTCTTCTGTGGCCTTGAATAGTTCGTCCTCTTTCATGTCCACTACTGAGCCGTATTTTATTGCAGCCTCGATAAAGGCCTGGTATAGGGGCACACAACCGACAGACAGTGATGTGGCTTCGATAACGCGCTTCCTTATTTCAAGGAAGTCGCCGCCAGTGGATAGTTCCATCAGTGTGTCAGCTCCGGCAGCCTCTGCTGCTTTTGCTTTCTCTACTTCCATTTCAATATCCATGATATCCGAGGATGTGCCGATGGAGGCGTTGACCTTGGTGGTCAGGCCTTTGCCTATGCCGCAGTGCTTGATCTCTCGGTATGGGGTTACAGGGATCACTATCTTTCCTGATGCCACGCCTCTTCGCACGAAGTCTGGCTCGACGCCCTCTACCGCAGCCACTGTTTTCATCTCTTCTGTAATATTGCCTTTTTGTGCTTCTTCGATTATACTCATGTATGATGCTCCAGATTGGATTTTTGTCGGTTGCTGTTAACACTGCTAACCCATATAATATTTTTCAAAAGGTAAATTTGAGTTCAAATCAAGTAAACTTGATTTAATACAAGTTTGTTTGAATATATGGTGAAGATAATCCTTTTCTTAATCCAGATGTTATCCATACACCCTGAAGTTCTGCTCACCCTTAACTCCCCTGGCGGGGGCATCATAGCAATCCTGTCAGCCGCTGGAATCTATTTCACCATCCCCTGGTCTATTTTATCATACTATGGTCAATTTTCTCAATAAAAACGTAAAAAACCCTCAAGTATGCTATATAATAAATTGTAATAACTAATTATGAAGACCATATCAGTACGGCTGACAGAGCAATATATCCATGATAATGAAGAAGCAACCGGGCAGGAACTAATAGACAAAGGCACCATGCTTCGTAAGCTCATAGGAAAAGGTTTGAGGGAGTACCGCATTAAAAAAAGCATTTGGATCCTATTCAAAAGGTAGAATATCTTTGTGGAAGGCAGCAGGTAAGGCAGGAATAACCAATTGTCAAGTCAACCTTCAAGTGTCATTATATTAAGGGCATAGGGCACAATTCTAAAATCAAATTAATCAACAATTATATTAGACGCAGATTTACACTGATTTACGCAGGTGCAACCTTAAATCAGCGTTAATCTGCGTTAATCAGCGTCTTGAAAATTACTGGAAAATATAAACGTGTCAGATCATATATGTTGCAATATTGTATAGTTGACACGACACTACAGGGTAACCCTTGAGGAACTGAAGGTATGAAATATTCCGTTCAGGTATGAAAAAGAGGACCTGGATGTAGACATCCAATGGGCGCTGCATGAGAAATGACAGTTAGCAATTCAGGTCCGTTGATCCACCTTGCTATGATCGGCAGGTTGGACCTTTTAAAGCTACTTTTCGGCAGGGTGGTTATTCCTCGTACTGTCAAAATGGAAGTCGTGGACAGGGGAAAGGAAGAGGGTAAGGCGGATGCTTTTCTGATAGAGGGGGAGATTGAGAATGGATGGATTGTTGTTGAAGACCCTGTTGATAGTGTAGAAGACATCGCAGATAGTGCAGGGATAGATGCGGGAGTGGCTGAAGCTATTATGCTGGCAAGAAGCAGGCAGTGCCCGGTCCTGGTTGACGACCTGGCTGCCAGGAGGTTTGCTGCCGGGCTGGGATTGGAGGTTACAGGTTCTACTGGTGTGGTGGTCAGGGCGGTTAAAGTTGGGATGATATCCAGGGATGAGGGGCTGGTTGCTCTGGAAAAACTGGCACTGGTTATGTGGCTTAATGTGGGTGTTTATGAGGATGTGCGGAAGGTTGTTGAGTGGTTGGGTTGGGGGAGGAGATTCTGTCTTTTTTATCCCGCAGACCTTCCAGTATGTCTTCCATGGATTTTGTGCCAAGGGCACCGTACATTGATTTCTTTAGCAAAACATCACCTTGCGAATATACATTGTTAATATGCAATAAAAATGACTCTTGCCTTCCTCACACTCGACTCTCCTGGCGGCAGCATCATAGCAATCCTGTCAGCCGATGCGTTCAATTTCACCAGCACCCTGTCTTTCAACATATCCACCAGTATCTTGTGAACTACCAGAGCAATAATTTTATATTATACGTACTCAATACGTATTAGACGGGTATTCAGTATGCACATAAAAAAGACAATTACCTTACCTGAAGAATTAGAAAGAGATGTGCAAAACCAGCTTATTGGAAAATATTATTCAAATCTCTCTGATGTCATACGGGATGGGCTCAGGCGGGTTCTTAAAGATTATGAGCACAACAGCGAAATAAATGCCACTGCCAAACTTTACCAGGAAGGAAAAATTACAATCAGGGAAGCTTCTGATATTACAGGAATTCCTCTTAGGGGTATTCTCCATGAGTTCGGTAAAAGGGGTACCTACATCAGGTACTGTGAAGACGAACTCAAAGAGGATATTGAATGATAGTTGTGAGTGATTCCACACCCCTTATACACTTTGCGTAAGTGGGTAAACTGGAATTGCTAAAATCAGCCTATGGCAAACTTGTCGTATCAAATGCTGTATTTGAAGAAACTGTATCCGAGGGCATTCTATTAGGGGAAGAGGATGCATTCCTGATTGAAAATGAGGTGGGTAAATGGATAAAAGTTGTAGCACCTCAAGATGATGCCACCGTTTTATCAAAAAAGTACAAAATACATGAAGGGGAAGCAGCTTCTATACTGCTTGCCATGCAACTGAATGCAGACTTTTTGCTGATAAACGAAAAAGATGGCAGAGCAGCGGCGAAAGCTTCGGGTATAAAGGTTAAGGGAACCATTGGCGTGATATCCGACTGCATCAAAAAGCAGATAATAAAACCGGCAGAGGCTATTGAAATTTTGTTAGAATTCAAGAACAATCCTTCGGAATACTGGATCAATCCGGAAATAATCGATATAGCAATTGAAAAGTTCTAAGAGATTAATGTATCAGTAGAATTGCTGTTTTTTTCAAGTTCACGAAGTTCTGTATATCTTCCGGCCTTGAAATCTTCTCTGCTTTCTTCGATTTGTTGCATAAGTTCCGGGTCCGACAAAATCTCCAGAGTGGATTTCATAGATTCGTATTCATCACTCGAAATAGTAACCCATCGCACCATATGTTCTCCCAAATATTTTATCTCCCAGGACATTTATTCAACTATTACATCACATTGCACAAATATTGTTTTACCAGACTGCTTGATATATTCTACCTCTTCACACTCGACTCCCCCGGCGGCAGCATCATAGCGATCCTGTCAGGCGAAGCAATCGACTTCACCAACTGCCTATCCCCCACCTCGTCCACCAGCATCTTGTAAACCTTCTTGGCAATATCGTTCTGGCTGAACCCACCCGGCTCCACCTCAACCACATACTGCGCCAGCCTACGCACAACCCCTGGCGGCCCGCCCACCAGCCTCACTGCCCCTTTCAGCTGGATCCCCACTGCTGCACCCACCAGGGCAGTCATATAATTGCGCTTGCCCCTGATAATGAACGAACCCCTGGGCACGAACTCACCACTCTCAGGGGTCTTGGACACCTGCCCTGGCGTAACCCAGTAACAGTCACCATCAGCCCGGCCTGACTTCCACACACCCGAGTTGGAGACCACAAACATAGCAGCCTCCTCCAGCGTAGTCTGCGGAACTTCCTTACCTTCAGTCTTTACGACAACCACTGGCGAGCCAGGCGCTTCAGTATGGAAAAAGACATCCCGCTTTTCCATATACTTCTTAACCACTTCCTCATTAGTGCCCGCATCCCTGCCCCCTATAACT